>JAUSKS010000162.1 GCA_030646595.1 Gallionellaceae bacterium
TGTTGATCGGCGCACTGCTGGACATGCGCCAGCTGGCTTTGTTCACTTTGGCGAGCACAATGAATCTCATGCTCTGGCAAGCCATGCAGCTAGTCGCCGCCAGAGTATTTTTCCCGGCCTATTCTGAAGTACACCGCGCCAATCCAAAAAACCTGATTGCTGTGCTGTATAAAGCGCGGTTGACAATTGTTGTACCCAGCTGGGGGCTGGCCATTTTATTTGTCTTTTATGGCTCACATCTGATGGAGATGCTATACGACGAGCGTTACCATGAATCGGGCATCATGTTGGAGCAACTTGCTGCAGGCTCGCTGGTTGCTTGTATTTGGGGGTCGTACTCAGGTGTATTGCTGGCATTGGGCAGGGTCGCCACCATGACCATGTTGATGGCAATCCAGATTGTTTGCCAATTTGGCGCAATATATGTTGGGTATCATTATTGGGGAGGAGCTGGCATCGTTATGGGCGTGACTGCGGCCAATTGGCTGATGTACCCTGTACAGGCGATTGTCATGTCCCGCAATGGCCTGTGGCAACCCAAACTCGATCTGATGTTTCTTGCGGCTTCGGTGCTGATTGTGGTGTTGGCTTGGCCTGGCCTCGTTCGAGTTTGATTTTTTAATTTGAGTGCTTATGTTTGGGTACACACGAGAATGCCGCCGCTACAATTGTCTATTATTATCGTAAATTTCCGTACACCGGGGTTCGTTATTGACTGCCTGGAGACGTTACTACCTGATCTGGATCGCGTTGATGCTAAGGTGGTCATCGTGGACAACCATTCGGCGGATGACTCCGCCGAAATAATTCAGGCCTGGCTGATGCAGCATGACATTGCTGGTAAAGCACTGTTTGTGCAGTCGGAACACAATGCCGGATTCGCCAGCGGAAACAATATTGGAATCAAATCGTGCAAAGCTCGCCTGTATTTGTTGTTGAACAGTGATACTTTAATTCGACCTGGGGCAATACCAATTATGCTCGATACCGCATTGCGTTTCCCCCAAGCCGGGCTTATCAGCCCGCGTCTTGAATGGCCGGATGGCACAGGGCAGGAGAGTTGCTTCCGGTTTCCCACGCCTTTCAGCGAGTTGATCGCTGCCTCTCAAACCGGTCTGGTGGCCTGGTGCTTCAGTCGTTATACCGTAGCCTGGTCAGTGCAGACACAAATCGCACACCCCCAGTGGACCAGCTTTGCCTGCGTGTTAATAAGGGATGAGGTATTTCAGCAGCTTGGCTTGCTTGATGAAGGCTATTTCATGTATTTTGAAGATGTGGAGTTTTGTCATCGCGTCGGCCAGGCCGGGTGGGAGATCGTGCATAATCCCAAAGCGCGGGTGGTGCATCTGCGCGGCGGAAGTTCGCCGGTCAAGAAACAGACCCGGTTGAAGAAACGAGTACCCCGATATTTTTATGAGTCTCGCACACGCTACTTTTACCAGGCATTCGGTTGGCTGGGCTTTATGAGTGCAAATCTGCTGTGGTGGGCAGGGCGGATTATATCCGGCATCCGGCAATTGCTGGGGCGCTCAGACAAGGCCGTCATTGAAGGCCAATGGCTGGATATCTGGACCAATTGGCGCAATCCGCTCAAACACTATACCTTGCCCAACCATGAATAAACAACCTGCCAAATCGCATTTGCCGGATTTTATTATTATTGGCGCAATGAAGTCGGCGACTTCCTCGCTGTATCAGCAATTAGTCCGGCAGCCAGGCATATTTATGTGCACGCCCAAGGAACCCAATTTTTTTAGTGACGCTGATCAATATGCCAAGGGCATGGCATGGTATGAGGGGCTGTTTGCCCATGCGCCGGAAGGTAGTCTTCTGGGGGAAGCCAGCACTCATTACACCAAACTGCCAACTTATCCACAAACTATAGAGCGGTTGAAAAAATATCTGCCTGACGTGCGCCTTGTGTATGTGATGCGCCATCCGGTGGATCGTCTGGTGTCGCATTACATGCATGAATGGAGCACCGGGGTTTATAACTGTGACATCAGCGAGGCAATCACTAAATATCCTGAACTGATCGCTTACGGCCGCTATGCCATGCAGCTCGAACCTTATTTTGAAATCTTTGGCCGGGATGCCGTGTTGCCGGTTTTTTTCGACCGTTTTATTCGTGAGCCACAAGCCGAGCTGGAGCGCGTTTGCCGGTTCATTGGCTATCGTGGCCAGACAAGCTGGGCCAGCAATATAATGCCCGACAATGTTTCCAGCGAGCGCATCCGGAAATTTCCGGGCTATAAATTATTGGTCGAATCGGCAGCGGCGACCTGGTTGCGCCGCAATTTCATTCCACAAAATTTGCGCGACGTGATCAAAATGAAATTGCGCATGGGTCAGCGCCCATCCCTGAATGAAGCAGACCGCAGGTGCCTGGAGGCAGAATTTGATCATGATCTGGTGCGGCTGGGAGAGTGGCTGGGAACGAGCCTCAATTGCCGGAATTTCAAACAGCTGACTGCAGCCACATCATTGGACTGGATACCCTGTTGACTGCCGGACAAACGTCAATTGCATCGGTCGGCATAGTATCCATAGGCCGCAACGAAGGTGATCGTCTGCGCCAGTGTCTCAACTCTGTTGTGGGGCTGGTTGAAAAAGTGGTGTATGTGGATTCCGGTTCCACCGATGGTTCGGTGAGTATGGCTCGCGCGCTTGGAGTTGCAGTGGTTGAACTGGATATGACCATCCCGTTTACTGCTGCCAGAGCAAGGAATGAAGGATACCGGCGTTTGCGCGAGACCGCGCCGGAACTGGCTTATGTGCAATTTGTGGATGGAGATTGCGAGATTGTGCCGGGCTGGCTGCAAAAAGCCGCGCAATTTCTGGATGAACATGCAGACGTTGCCGTGGTTTGCGGTCGGCGGCGCGAGCGTTTTCCGGAGCGCTCCGTATATAACATGTTGTGCGACATTGAATGGGATACGCCTGTGGGCGAGGCAAAAGCCTGCGGCGGCGACGCCTTGATGCGCACCGAGGCTTTTCAGAAAGTGGGCAAATATCGCGCCAGCCTGATAGCTGGAGAGGAGCCGGAGCTTTGTGTAAGGCTCAGGGCAGCAGGCTGGAAAATATGGAGACTGGATGAGGAAATGACCTTGCATGATGCTGCCATCACCCGCTTTGGGCAGTGGTGGAAGCGGACGTTGCGCAGCGGCTATGCCTATGCCGAAGGGGCGTACCTGCATGGTGCGGGGCCGGAGAGGCACCGGGTGAAAGAAGTGCGGCGCGTTTGGATATGGGGCGCAGTGATCCCGATGGTTATAGTCATCCTGACTATTTGCCTGGGCACACGAGGGTTGATAGTGCTGCTGATTTATCCGGCGCAGGTTATTCGGCTTGCCTTGCATGGCACACGGTCGGCAAGAAAAAATGGATGGCGCGCTTTCTTTCTGGTGCTGGGGAAGTTTCCCGAGGCGATAGGGCAACTGAGCTTTTTTTATAATAGGCTGACCGGCAAGACTGCCCGGTTGATTGAATACAAATAAAATGCACGCCCGTGTCCGTTTGTTCAATATGAGGCAAGATTCATGCTTGTAAAAAATCTGCAATGGTTGTGGAAAATATCTGCGCCGGTCTGTGAACACGAAACAGGTGGGCTGAAACACAAGGCCAATAAAATTTCCATTCTTAAACGAAGGCTGGTCTTCGCTACGAAGGCCGCACCGTTGATGAATTCACTTCTGGGTTTCAAGCATCCCCGGGCAGATAGTCCGCTGCAACACGCCATGCAGCAGCGCCCTGAAATAGTGGGGGCGGCTATGTGGCCATACATCTGTTCCAGTTGGTCCGCCAAAATGGCCCTGCATCAAATCGAAGATCATTTCAAAGCCATAGAGACCATGGGCCGCATGTTTGATTTTCCGGTGAACAGGGCATTACTGCTGCTGGAGCTTGGCGATCTCTCCCCTGATTTGCAAGTGGCGCTGGACCAGCCTAAATGGTTCATGCGTGAGGGATTGTTTGTTATCAACCTGTTCGTGTCGGATATTCGTATCTATTCGCTGGCATTTTCTTTCGCATTCGAATCCGGCCGAATTGCCGCCTACATTGGAGCGGTGCAAGGCGTAGACACGGCAGGCATTCTGGATGACTATAAAAATTTGACCAAGGCACTGCAAGGTATGCGGCCGCGGGATTTTCTGGTGGAAGTGTTCCGTATTTTCTGCCGTTGCGCAGGAATAGCCAGAATATTGGCCGTAAATGATTCCCGGCGGCAGCATCGCAGCAGTTATTTTGGTGCCGACAAATCCAGGGGATTATTTGTTGACTACAATGACATCTGGATAGAAAGGGGCGGGCTGCCATACAATGAAGACTTTTTTGTTCTGGCGCTGGAAACACCGATGAAAAATCTTGAGGATGTGCCTTCAAAAAAGCGTGCGATGTATCGCAGACGCTATGAGCTTTTGCAATTAATTGAAGAACGGATGCAGGATGTTCTCAAAAACAATACCGCCGATAATATAATTCCGGCCCCATGAAAAAAGTGGATCATTAAAATGGGTAATGGCTATGTAATAATTTCTCCCTGTCGCGATGAAGCCGACTATATGCGGCAGACGCTGGATACGGTAATTGCACAGTCGCTGCGTCCTGCGCGGTGGGTTATCGTGGATGATGGTTCCACAGATGAAACACCACACATATTGGCGGAGTATGCCAAGCGCCATGACTGGATTGCAATTGTTACCCGCAGCAATCGGGGTCAGCGGGCTGTCGGGCCGGGTGTCATTGATGCATTTTATGCGGGGCTGGAAGCGATTAAGCTGGATGATTTCAAGTATATTTGCAAGCTCGATCTTGACCTTGAACTTCCGCCGACCTATTTCGAGCGGGTCATTGAACAGATGGAGGCTATTCCCCGTCTTGCAAATTATTCCGGAAAACCTTATCTGCGGGAAGCCGATGGCCGGTTAACTTCGGAGCGATTGGGAGATGAGAATGCTGTTGGACAAATTAAACTTTATCGCATAGCCGCCTTTAAAGAAATTGGCGGATTTGTGCGCCAGGTAAGCTGGGATGGCATCGACGGCCACATGTGCCGGATGAAGGGCTGGATCGCGCTGTCCGAGGACAGAGCAGATCTCAGGTTTATTCACCTGCGCCAGATGGGCAGCAGCCAGCACAGCATCTGGGTGGGTCGTCTGCGCTGGGGGTTTGGTAAATATTACATGGGCTCCGCTCCCTATTTTGTGGCGGCGGTAGCGTGTTACCGGATGTTTGAAAAACCTTATTTCATTGGCGGCTGGGGAATATTGTGGGGATATCTCAATGCCATGTTTGCTAGGGCACCCAGATTCGAGAATACGGAATTTCGCCGCTTTCTGCGGCGGTTCGAATTGAAATCCCTGCTCTTTGGCAAGCGCCGTACCATAGCCTGGTATCACCAACGGATACGTCAATCACAGTATTTGAAAAATAATGATCAATAAAACTGGGGCGAAAAAGCCAGCGGAGGTGCGCCCGAAAAAGAAAAAATTACTGGCGGTTTCCAGCGGAGGAGGGCATTGGGTCGAGCTGCTGCGTATTGCGCCTGCCTTCGATGGGCATGATGTCGCATTCGCCACCGTAGATGAAGCCTACCGCAGCAAAGCAGGTGCTGCGCGATTTTATACTTTCCGCGATGTCACCCGATGGGACAAATGGTATTGGGCGCAGACCATTGCAAAGCTGATGTGGATTCTGTTGCGCGAGCGGCCCGATGTGGTGGTATCTACCGGAGCCTTGCCGGGATATTTTGCCCTGCGTCTGGGCAAATGGTCAGGTGCCCGAACCATCTGGATCGACAGCATCGCCAACGTGGAAGAGCTGTCAATGTCAGGGCAAAAAATCGGCAAACATGCTGATTTGTGGTTGACGCAATGGGAGCACTTATCCCGCCCCGACGGCCCTTTTTATTGGGGGGCTGTATTATGATTTTTGTAACTGTGGGCACTCATACGCCCTTTGACAGGCTGGTAAAAACCGTGGACCAATGGGCGCTTGCGAGCGGGCGCAATGACATTTTTGCGCAAGTCGGGTTGGCCGATTATCGCCCGGCAAATATGCAGTGGACGCAATTTTTGAGCACAGAAGAATATCAGCAACAGTATGCAGCTGCCGATGTGATTGTGGCGCATGCCGGCACTGGATCAATTATCACCGCATTGCAATTGGGGAAACCCATTCTGATCATGCCGCGCCAAGCAAGCCTGCGCGAGACGCGCAACGATCACCAGATTGCCACTGCAGAACATTTCCGCCGCTTTGAATCGGTGACAGTGGCGCGGGATGAACAGGAGTTGATTATTCGCCTGGCTGAAATCGATACCCTGCAGGGATGCCCGGCTATAGAGTCGCATGCATCGCATGAACTGATGGGAGCAATACGGGATTATTTACGGACAAACTCTTAGATAAACAACCCCGCGGCAAGACCACGGGGTATTAAGCAGAGGGTCTTTCACTGCGAACTCCTCCCATTAAATT
>JAUSKS010000170.1 GCA_030646595.1 Gallionellaceae bacterium
TATTTAACATAATATACATTATGCGAAGTAAATGGGGTGGGATAACAGTAGCCATCCACCCCATAGTTTCACCCGGTAACCTACTTCATCATCTGCTGTAGCATCTGCTTGTCTGCCGCACTGGGCACATGGTTCAAGCCCAGAATAATTTCCGCCAACTCATGCACCTCGGTTGGAACAGTCGAATCTTCCATTACCTGCTTGAGCTTTACTTTGTCAGCATCGGCAGCGGTATGCTTCAGATTAAGCATGGCGTTTGCCACGACCTTTTCCTGCGCCGTAGTGTCTTTGCTGGCAGCAATATCCTTGAGCCGAGATTTCTCAGCCGCATTTGGGTAATGCTCCAGCTTAACCAATATACCGGCCATCTCTCGTACAGCGGCGGATGCCGCCAATACGGGATTTGCTACCAGCATCAGCAAGCACAACAAACAAACTTTTCTGATATTCATGGTACACCTCCTTATTGAGTGATTTATTCGCCTTGGCCAAACCAAGACGTTCATCCTACGCCATCCAAGTAAAAAATTTAAAGCAATTGACTTTCAAACAATCGTTTGATACGCTAGTTTTAATCCCTTTCAATCCCAATTTAGGCAGCCAATGACTACCCTTCTTCCAGAAGATACCAGCGAACGAGTATTGGCCGCTGCGCGCGAAGTATTCTCCGAGCATGGTTTTCAAGGCGCAACTGTGCGTGAAATTTGTCGCCGGGCGCAAGTGAACCTGGCTGCGGTCAACTATCACTTCAGCAGCAAAGAAGCATTATTTGCCGCTGCCGTGGACTTTAAACCCTTAACCGCCTTGTGCATTGCTAATCGCGAAGGCTGTGCCAAAGAACGCCTGCAGCAGTTTATTCAGGATTTTATGACTCAGTTGATGGATGAAAAACGCTCGCCGCAATGCCAATTAATGATGCGCGAATTGATAGAGCCTACGCTGGCACTGGATAAAATCGTACACGAAACCATCGCTCCCTTGCATTTGTATCTGGGGCAATTGGTACAGGACGCAGCTGGGGTAAAAATTAGCCCAACAGATCTGCGTCGCTGTGTGTTCAGTATTCTCGGGCAATGTCTTTTTTATCGCCATTCTCACGCGGTTATCCAGCGTTTGCACCCCAAGCTGCACTATGACACCAAAGAAACTGCTGCTACTGCGCAGCATATTATGGAATTTTCACTGGCGGGTTTGCAGCACATTGCCAAAAACGCCTGATTTGATAAGTACTGGAGAGATTAAATGAACTACGCGCGCTTAACGTATGCAATATTGGTGGTCAGCCTGCTCAGTGCCTGTGGCAAAAATGTGCAAAGCGCCGGGACCCCGGGGCCAGGGCAGATGGACATGCCAGTCACAGTGATAACAGCCAAGGTACAACGGGTACCGGTTATTGTTGAAGCTGTCGGCCAAACTGAAGGTTCCAAAGAAGTTGAGGTACGCGCGCGCGCATCCGGTATTCTGACCAAGCAACTCTTTAATGAGGGCGACAAGGTTCAAGCCGGGGCTACCTTGTTTACTATAGATCGCACACCCTACGAAAATGCGCTGGCCCAGGCGCGTGCGTCGCTGGCTCAGGAAAAAGCCAATTTTGAACGGGCGCAGCGTGAGACGGCACGGCTCAAGCCATTGGTCGAACAGAAAGCCATCAGCCAGAAAGAATACGACGATACCAGCACAGCCCGCCAAACTTCTGAAGCGGCACTAATGGCCAGTGAAGCCCGTGTACGCGAAGCAGAATTAAATCTCTCTTACACCCACGTCACTGCGCCGCTTTCAGGCATCACTGGCCGTGCCTTGCGCTCCGAAGGCAGCCTGGTCGTACCCGGCAATGATAGCGGCTTGCTGACTACCATCAGCGTTAATGATCCAATCTGGGTGCGCTTTTCTTTTTCGGAAAGCGAAACACAAAAGCTGCGCCAGTCAAAAACCAAAACGGAAGTAAAGCTGCTGCTGCCTGATGGTTCCATTTATGAGCATGCAGGCAAACTCAATTTTGCTGCTTCTACCGTGGATAAACGAACCGGCACGGTAGCCCTGCGCGCGGAATTTCCTAATCCCAATCTTGTTTTACTGCCCGGCCAGTTTGTTCGTGCCCAGGTTACTACCAGCAAGCATGATGCCTTTCTGGTGCCGCAAGCAGCGTTATTTCAGAGCGAGCAGGGCAAATTGGTATTCACCGTTTCGGCAGACAACAAAGTCATGCCCCATCCGGTCGAGACCTCAGGTTGGCTGGGACAGGATTGGGTGGTGACTAAAGGTATTACTGCTGGTGACAAGATCATTATTGATAATTTGATGAAGCTGCGTCCCGGTGCGGCAGTCGCCCCGCATGCACCTGGGGAAAACCCGGCAGGTGCGCCACCAGCAGCGGCAGGCGCTCCAGCGGAATCTGGCAAAGCAGACAAACACTAGCCCTACCCTAACCATCGGCAACGCTACGGGAATACTTTCATGTCCAAATTTTTTATTGATAGACCCATTTTTGCCACCGTGCTGGCTATCATCATCATGCTGGCGGGGCTGGTTGCGGCGAATATATTGCCAATTGCACAGTATCCGGAAATATCACCGCCCACTGTAACCATTACTGCGATTTATCCTGGCGCTTCGGCAGAGACCCTGGCTAAAACGGTGGCTGCACCAATTGAAGAGCAACTCGCTGGTGTGGAAAATCTGCTGTACTACAACTCAACCTCGGCCTCCAATGGCCAAACTACCATTACCGCTACTTTTGAAGTCGGCACGGATATTGATAAAGCCACTTTCAACGTCAATAACCGCGTGCAACTGGCCACGCCTCGCCTGCCGGATGAAGTACGGCGCAATGGCATCACCGTGGCCAAGCGTTCGCAGAATATTTTATTGGTGGTGGCGCTGAATTCGCCCAAGAGCACTTACGACATGCTCTATTTATCCAATTACGCCACACAGAACGTGGTGGATGAATTAAAGCGCTTGCCCGGCACGGCAGATGTTTTGGTTTTTGGCGCGCGCGATTATTCCATGCGGATCTGGCTCAGGCCGGATCGCATGGCACAACTGGGCATTACCACCACCGATATTCGCAATGCCATCAACACCCAGAATGCACAGTTTGCTGCTGGCAAAATCGGCGCTGAACCCGCGCCCAAAGGCCAGCAACTGGTTTATACCGTGACTGCGCGTGGACGCATGGTGGAAGCTGAAGAATTTGGCGAAATCGTGTTGCGTTCGAATGATGCGGGCGGTGTATTGAGACTCAAGGATGTGGCGCGCATTGAACTGGGCGCGCAAAGCTATGACGCGGCCAATAGTGTTAACGGTCAACCCGCCATTGCGCTGGCTATATTTTTGCAATCTGGTGCCAATGCACTGGATGTGGCTGATTCGATACGCAGCCGCATGGCGGAATTAAAGAAATCCACTTTCCCCGACGATGTGGACTACCTCATTCCCTACGACACCACGCGCTTTGTTTCTGCTTCCATCAAGGCGGTCATGCAAACTCTGGCTGAAGCGGCCATAATCGTGTTGCTGGTGGTTTTTCTGTTTTTGCAGACTTGGCGTGCCACGCTGATCCCCATGATAGCCGTGCCAGTATCACTGATAGGTACTTTTGCCGGGCTGTGGCTGTTCGACTTCTCGATCAACACGTTGACGCTATTCGCGATGGTGCTGGCCGTCGGCATTGTGGTAGATGACGCGATTGTGGTGCTGGAAAACGTGGAACGCTTGATGCGTGAGGAAAAGATGAAGCCTTACGATGCCGCCATCGAGGCCATGCGCGAAGTGCAAAATGCGGTTATCGGTATCGTGCTGGTATTGGCTGCGGTATTTATTCCGGTGGCTTTTCTGGGCGGCATTGCCGGCCAACTCTATCGTCAGTTTGCGGTGACCGTGGCCATCGCAGTCGTGCTGTCTGGCATCACCGCGCTGACGCTGACGCCCGCCCTGTGTGCGATTTTACTCAAGCCCGGCGACCATACTGGCGGCGTGCTGGACAAAATATTCACGCCCTTCAATCGCGGCTTTAACTGGATAACGCAACATTTTCTAGGTGCCGTGGATGTTGTACTCAAGCGGCGTATTGCTGCGCTGACAGGCTTTGCGCTGTTGCTGGCGGTGGTGGCCGTGTTGTTCTGGCGCATCCCCGGCAGCTTTGTGCCACCGGAAGACCAGGGTTATATTATTAGCGCGGTCATTCTGCCCGATGGCGCGACCTTGGAACGCACCAGCAAAACCACCGCGCAATTACGCGGCATGATGAGCAAGAATGAGGCGATTGAAAATATTTTCATCGTTAATGGCTTTGACCTCATCAGCGGCAGCAGCAAAAGCAATTCAGCCACTATTTTCATGCCGACCAAACCATGGGAGCAGCGCAAGCAAACCACGTTTGATTTAGTAGCTGAGGTCAGCGGCAAAGGCTTCATGTTATCGGACGGCATAGCCTTCGCATTTAATCCCCCTGCCATACGCGGCCTGGGTGCCACTGGCGGCTTTGAAGTTTATGTGCGAGGTCGGGCAGATGCGGATCCGCAGCGACTGGCACAGGTCACCAACGATTTCATTGCCGCACTCGGCAAACATCCGGCGCTAATGGGGCTGAATACTTTTTTTCGTCCCACCGTGCCGCAGCTATTGGTGGAAGTAGATCGTGAAAAAGCCCTGGCGCTGGGTGTACCCGTCAGCGATGTATTTGCCGCACTGCAAGCGCAAATGGGTTCGCTCTACATCAATGACTTTAACAAAGCAGGCCGGACTTATCGCGTTACCATGCAGGCCGATGCCCAATTCCGTTCCAAACCGGAAGACCTGGGCAACATCTATGTGCGCTCGGATGCCAACAATGCCATGATTCCTCTGAAAGCGTTGATCAAGGTCAGCAACATCATCGGCCCGGAACAGGTCGAGCGGTATAACGGCTACATTGCTGCCAAAGTACTGGGTAGCGCCAAACCGGGATTCAGTTCGGGCGAAGCGATCAAAGCTGTACAACAAGTTGCCCAGGAAACGCTGCCCAAAGGCTATGACATCGAGTGGACTGGACAAGCTTTTCAGGAGCAACGCACTGGCAGTGCTTCGATATTTGCCTTTGGTTTTGCGCTGATCATGGTTTACCTGATTTTATCGGCACTCTATGAACGCTGGGGCGTACCGATGGCGGTCTTGCTGGCTGTGCCGTTTGCCTTGGCAGGTGCGCTGGGTTTCGTGTTTCTGCGCGGCATGGAAAATAATATATATTTCCAGATTGGCTTGGTGGTGCTCATTGGCCTGGCGGCAAAGAACGCCATCCTGATTGCCGAATTTGCCATGCAAGGTATGGAGCATGGCAAGACAGCAGCGGTGGCCGCGCGCGAAGCGGCGCGCTTGCGCTTCCGTCCCATTGTAATGACTTCGCTGGCTTTTGTGCTCGGTGTGGTACCGCTGGTTACCGCCACAGGTGCGGGTGCAGCAGCACGGCAAGCCATGGGCACCGGGGTTTTTGGCGGCATGATCGTTGCCACTTTTATTGCGCCTATTTTCATTCCCTTGTTCTTTACCTTGTTGGCGCGCAAGCCGCGACCATCGCACCATCATGTTGAGCCGGAGAATAAGCATGAATCTTAAAATAACCAGTGCCATCTTATCCCTGTTCCTGGCAGGCTGTGCCATGGGGCCGGACTACAAACGTCCAGCGATAACATTGCCACCAGCCTATTCTGAAGATACAGCTACCGCTAATCAAAGTGCGATTGCCAACAACTGGTGGGCGCTATATGGTGACGCCACACTTACCGGCTTAGTCACCGCCGCACTGAACAATAATGCCGATATCTTGAAATCCTTGGCCTTGCTGGATGAAGCTGAAGCCGTGTTGTCTGAAGCGGATGCCAGTTTTTTTCCGCAACTGGACCTTGGCACTTCTGGCACTAAATCTCGCTCCAGCACACTGAACGCACAACGCTTGCAGCCGGGTACGCCCATCATCGCTAAATCTAACAGGCTGGCGCTGTCCACTGCTTTTGAGCTGGATTTTTGGGGCAAGCTGCGTCGCAATACGGAAGCCGCCCACGCCCAGGTACGAGGTACGCGCTATGCCAAAGATGTCACATCGCTGACCATAGCCGGGCTGACCACACAAGCCTATTTCACTTTATGTTCTTTGGATGCGCAGATTGCAGTCAGCAAAGAAACTGCCACCTCGCGTGAAGAATCATTGGCTGTCATGAAAAATCGCGCCGCTGCTGGTCTGGCCTCAGAACTGGAATTAAATCAGGCTGAAGGCGTGCGCGCCGATGTCTCCTTGCAATTGCGCGAATTACAGCGGCAACGCGCCTTGATCGAACATCAGCTCGGCAATTTAACTGGCCAGCCCGGTCTCAAGATTATCCCGGTGGATTTAAGTACCCTTCCCGTCCCTGCCCTGCCTTCCATGGGTTTGCCATCGGCCTTGATAGAACAGCGGCCAGATGTGCAACAGGCCGAGCAGAAGCTGGTTTTTGCCAATGCCCAGATAGGCTTGGCCAAAGCAGCGATGCTGCCGACCTTCTCGCTAACCGGTAATTACGGTGGGCAAAGCGAGGCTTTGAGCAATTTATTCAAGGATGGTGCGCGCATCTGGTCAGCTGGTTTATCTGCTACCCTGCCAATTTTTGATGCAGGTAAATATGCTGCGCGCACTCATCAGACAGAGGCCCGCCAACGTCAGGCATTGGCTGATTATCAAAAATCAGTTGAAACTGCCTTCAAGGAAGTAGCCGATGCTTTAAGCAATATGCAGCAAAGCACAGCCTCAGCCACGGACCAACAGACCAAAACCAATGCCGCACGTAATGTGTTGCGCTTATCGCGGCTGCGCTATGACGCAGGATATAGCGCTTATCTGGAAGTGCTGGATGCGCAGCGCACCGCTAATGCGGCCGAACAGGCATTAATACAAAACCGCTGGGCGCAGCTAATGTATAGCGTGGACTTGATGAAAGCATTGGGTGGAGGATGGTCAGCGGAAGCTGTGGCGAAAAATTAAACTTGCCCGTAGCAAACTCAACGCAACAATTCGCTGGTCACTTCATTCTGGCATTGCCCGGTACGCTCAAAAAAGCTGATGTTCTCCAAGGTAGTCTGGGCAATGCTGTGTAAAGCTTCGTCAGTAAAAAATCCCTGATGGCCGGTGATCAGCACATTATGAAAAGTCAGCAGGCGTTCGAATATATCGTCCTGTATGACTTTACTGGATAAATCCTGAAAAAATAAATCTCCCTCCTGTTCGTATACATCCAGCCCCAGATAGCCTATTTTATTAGCTTTCAGCCCTGCTATCACGGCTTGCGTATCGATGACTCCGCCGCGGCTGGTGTTGATCAGCATTACGCCGGCTTTCATTTGTTGCACGGCAGCAGTGTTAATCAGGTGATAGGTTTGTTGATTGAGCGGGCAGTGCAGGGTAATGATATCGCTGGCTGCATACAGCTCATGGAGCGTGACATATTGCACCCCCAGTTTTATACATTCTGTATTTTGCACCGTGTCATACGCCATCAGACGGCAGCCGAAACCATGCAGTATGTGGGCCACCGCGTTGCCGATGCGGCCTGTTCCAATAATGCCCACCGTGCGTCCACGCAATTCAAAACCCAGCAATCCCGGCAAAGCAAAATTGCCATTGCGCACACGGTTATAGGCCAAATGGATTTTGCGATTCAGCGCTAATATCAATGCCACCGCGTGCTCTGCCACCGAGTAAGGCGAATAGGCCGGCACACGCACAACCCGAATGGCGAAACGTGCCGCAGCCTGGATATCTACATTGTTAAAACCGGCACAGCGCAAAGCAATCAGGCGTGTGCCTTGCGCTGCCAGCGCTTGCAGCACGGTTTGGTTCAATATGTCATTTACAAATACACAAACAACAGGGAAATCTGCCACCATGCGCTGCGTTTCTTCATTCAAGCGCGATTCTAAAAATACCAACTCATGCCCTGCCTTGTGGTTGGCAGCCAGCAAAAATTCTCTGTCATAAGATTGAGCACTGCAAACGGCGATTTTCATCAGTGGCTATACTTTCGCACAAAGGTATTGATCGCATCGCGATACTCCAGCCAGGCAACGCCGCTGCTGTTGCTGTGCTCGCCACCTTCGATCAACGTTAAATGCTTAGGCTGTGGGGCTTGATCGAAAAGTTGCTGGCTCATCTGGTAAGGGATTTTCATATCCCAAGTACCATGTATGAATAGTGCCGGGATTTTCAGTTTGTTGATTTTATCCAGCGAGTCGAAGCGCTGGTTCAATAGCCAATCGATGGGTAAGTAGCCGTAGTTGATTTTCCCCATCGCGGCCATTGAAGTAAAAGCGCTCTCGGCAATAAGGCCGGCGGCATCCGGATGATGCAAGGCCAGGTCTATGGCTACCGCGCTGCCCAAGGAATGGCCGTAAATGAATGTCTGTTGCGGTGTCAACGCGCGTTGCTTGATCAGATAATTCCAGAGTGCTGCGGCATCCTCATACATCTTGGCCTCGCTCGGCGGACCACCGCTGCTTTTGCCATAACCCCGATAATCCACCAGCAGCAGGTTGTAACCCAGGCTGTGCAAGCGCATGGCATGTTCGACATTGTGGCTGATGTTGCGAAAATTGCCATGCAGGTAGAGCAAGGTAGGTGCGCTGGCTGGTTCTGCTGCTATCCACCAGCCATATAATTCACCTTGCGCCGCCCCCGTGCCGGATGGAATCCGCACTTCTTGGTAAGCCATGCCATCTCTATCCGGCGTGGTTTGTAACAAGGCAGTAGGTTCAAAAATCTTTTGCCCTTGCGTGGCCCACATATAAACACAGGCGAGCAAATATAATAAAACGAGTACACCCGCCAATTGCGTCAGGTGTTTTGCAGGCCGGGTCATTTACCCTTGCATCTCCAGTTGTTGCCACAGACATGCGCCCTTGCTGGCCTTGTCTATGTCCCGCAATTGCTGCGCGTGTTGGGCGTTTTCCTCAGCAGAGGCCAGCACGATATGCAAGGCCGGACGCAGGGCATCACCTGCTGGTATGGATATTTTTTCTTCCCATTCTTCATTACCGTCCCCCAGCAAACTTTCCTGGCCGCGCGTCATGGATAAATAAACCTCGGCCAACAGCTCTGTATCCAGCAGTGCGCCGTGCAAGGTACGGTTGGAATTATCAATCTGGTAACGGTCACACAAGGCATTCAGATTATTTTTTTTGCCGGGGTGCAATTCCTTGGCCAGCTTCAGGGTGTCAATGACACTGGGGCAATGGTTAGTCAGCGGCGGCAATCCAGCCAGCTCCAGTTCCTTGTTGAGAAAGCCCACGTCAAACGGTGCGTTGTGGATGATGAGTTCTGCGCCGCTGATAAATTCGAGCAAGGCCGGGGCGATCTCGGCAAATTTTGGCTCGTCCTGCAAACGCTCCACAGTCAGGCCATGCACTTCTGCCGCACCCGCATCAATGGCGCGTTCCGGGTTGAGATAACGATGAAAGCGCCGTTCCGATACTTTGCGATTGCATAGCTCAATGGCGGCGAGTTCGATGACACGATGTCCCTGCTTGGGATCAAGCCCGGTCGTTTCCGTATCCAGCACGATTTGTCTCATCCCTGCCCTCTTTTCAATTGTTGTTCCACACCACAGTTGGCCAGGATATCGGCGCGCTCATTGCCATCATGACCCGCATGCCCCTTTACCCACACCCACTGTATTTCATGCCGGGCTGCCAGTTCATCCAGCCTGCGCCATAAATCCTCATTTTTGACTGGTTTTTTATCAGCGGTTTTCCAGCCACGTTGCTTCCAGTTATGCACCCAAACGCTGATGCCTTGCTGCACATATTTGGAATCGGTGTGCAGCATCACGCGGCAAGGCCGGGTCAGCGCTTCCAGTGCGCTGATGGCACCCATTAGCTCCATACGATTATTGGTGGTGTGTGTTTCCCCGCCGCACAGCTCACGCTCTTTGCCGCGCATTTTCAATAATGCGCCCCACCCGCCCACGCCGGGATTACCTTTGCATGCACCATCGGTAAAAATTTCAACCAGGTCATTATCTGCTATCGGAGATTTACTCATTCAGATTCCGTTTTTTCCCGCTGTGAGACTTCCCGGTTCAACTTGGGCGCAGAAGGCATGAGTTTGCCCACTAGTCCTTGGTTCCAGCTGGGCTTGATTGGACGCATGCCAGGGACGCGCTTAACTGCCTGCAAATAATAAATGCCGCCGCACACAGCCCACCAGCGGTCCCCGGCAGGTTCCATGAATTTAAAACGGCTCAGCCATTTTGGATTAGCGACCGGCGGGGCATAGCAGGCAAAACGCCCGGCGACGATTTCAAAACCCAGCAAGGCCAGCCAGTCTTTCAAACGCGGCAAGGTAATAAAATTTCCGCGCCACGGATAGCCCATGCGCGGCCCCAGCTTGCGCCGCATGCCCCATAAGCTGCGCGGATTGAAGCCGCTGATGATGATGGTACCTTCTGGTCGTAGCACACGCTCTACTTCCCGTAAAATCTGGTGCGGATGCTCGTTGAATTCCAGCACATGCGGCATCACCACCATATCCAGGCTGCCGCATTCGAATGGTAATTCATCCATGATCAGGCGCACCATTTCATAGGGGCTGGGTTCAGAGGTGGCGGGCAGGCCGGCACGGTTGCCTGCAACAGTGCGCAAGGGCATGCGACTGGCGCGCAGAAATTCATATTCCGTCAACCCCAGTTGCACCGCATTGTAGCCAAAGATATCGGCGACATTGTGATCAAAAAAAGCCTGCTCACAGGCCAGCAAATATTGCCCTTGCGGCGTGGCGAACCATTCAGTTAGTGTGTTGGCGGCTGACATCGGATAAGCTTCACTCCTGTAGAAAACGGATACTGCATGCTAACCATCATTCCCATTCCTGCACTCAAGGATAATTACATCTGGGTGCTGCATGATAAACATCATGCCATCGTGGTAGATCCCGGCCAGGCTGCGCCGGTATTGGCCTACCTGGAGGCGCATGACCTCAAGCTCAGCGCTGTTTTATGCACCCACCATCATAACGATCACACCGGCGGTGTGCACGAATTGCTGCAAGTATACAACGTGCCGGTGTATGGGCCACAACATGAAATCATTGCCGGCCTCACTCATCCATTGGTGGAAGGAAACAGCGTCGAACTGTCGCAACCCAGGATCAAGCTAGCGGTATTGGATATACCCGGCCATACGCGCGGGCATATTGCTTTTC
>JAUSKS010000195.1 GCA_030646595.1 Gallionellaceae bacterium
TATTGTCGTAATCTTCATTTTTGGATGCCCCTTTCTATGGTTAGTGGTCAGTAAAAGCCTCCACTACTTTGGCACTTTGATGCCGTATTAGGAAGTGGGCGTCCATTCCATTACGTTGGACCTATATAAACACGCCAGAACAGGCAATTATTCCCATCCCATAAGAAATGACTGGTTGACTTGGCTGTGCACACCCTTACAATCCCATCAATAATTGGCCCGCCAGAGGAAAAATACTATGCAAGCCAGAGAAATAAAAACCGCAGCGGAAGCAATTGCACTGGTCGAAGCGAGAGGGCTGAGCCATGTTAAGGTGGCCGTTTCTGACATGGATGGCATTTTGCGCGGCAAGTATTTATCGAAAGAAAAATTCGCCTCCGTGCTCCGATCTGGCTTGTCGTTTTGCAATGTGGTGCTGGGCTGGGATTCTAACGATCAGCTGTATGACAATGTTGCCTATACCGGCTGGCATACTGCTTATCCTGACGCGCAGGTGCGGCTGCTACCGCATACCTGCCGCGATGTGCCATTTGAGCCGGGGGCGGATGGCGACATGCTGTTTTTTCTGGGCGAATTTACTGGTGAAGCGGAAGCCATCTGTCCACGAGCAGTGTTGCGCCGTGTCCTGAGCAAGGCTGAAGCCATGGGCCTGGATGCCTATGCTGCGCTTGAATATGAATTTTTCATGTTTGAAGAATCGCCAGACTCCGTGCGCGCCAAAGGCTATCGTGATTTGCAGCCGTGGACGCCGGGTTATTTTGGTTACTCGATTTTGCGCAGCACAGTGCATGCCGAGTTTTATCATGAGTTGCTGCAATTATGCGAGCGCATGGATATGCCGATTGAAGGCTTGCATACCGAGACTGGCCCCGGCGTGGTGGAAGCCGCGCTGACGGTGGATGAGGCGGGCGCGATGGCGGACAAGGCTGTGCTGTTCAAAACTTTCGTCAAGGTATTGGCGCAACGGCATGGCTTGATGGCCACCTTCATGGCCAAGTGGTCGCATGATTATCCGGGCCAGAGTGGCCACATCCATTTATCCCTGCGTGACCGGCGCGATCAGCGCTCGGTATTTTTTGATGCGCAGCAGCCCTACACCATGAGCCAGACTCAGCGCCACTTCATGGCCGGAATACAGCGTCTGTTGCCGGAATTTATGGCGCTGTATGCGCAAACGGTCAACAGCTATTCGCGCCTCGTACCAGGATTTTGGGCGCCGCTGGATGCGACCTGGGGTGTGGAAAATCGCACTACTGCATTGCGCCTGATACCCGGCTCGGAAAAATCGCAACGGGTGGAAGTGCGCATCGGTTCGGCGGATGCCAACCCCTATCTGGCATTGGCGGCAGCGCTGGGTTCGGGGCTGGAAGGCATTGCCCAGGGCTGGGAGCCGGAGCCTATCGTGCAGGGCAATGCCTATACGCAAAAATTTCCACCGACGCTGGCCTTGCCCAATACTTTATGGGATGCGGCGCAACGCTTCAAGGCATCCAGCGCGGCGCGCAGTTTATTCGGCGATGCTTTTGTTGAACACTATGCGGCTACCCGCGAATGGGAAGAACGACAATTCCGCCGCCATGTGACGGATTGGGAATTGGCGCGTTATTTTGAAATTATTTGAGTAGTATTGGTCAGGAGAGTTTACGGCTGATTTCCTGGAATAACTGTAATCTGCGCGCGTCTATCTTTCCTTCTTCTACCGCGTTTTTTAGTGCGCAATCCGGTTCATGGGTGTGGTGGCAATTGTTGAAGCGGCATAGCCCACGATAGGCGGCGAATTCTATAAAGCCCGCTTCGATAGTAGAAAAATCCAGATGATGTAGGCCGAATGCCTGCACGCCAGGGCAATCAATCAGATGGCTGTTTGCGTTCAGGTGATAAAGACGGGCATGGGTGGTGGTGTGTTTGCCTGAATTTAAGGCGGTGGAAATTTCGCGTGTGGCTGTTTGCGCCTGAGGTAGCAAGGCGTTGATGAGAGTCGATTTACCCATGCCGGATTGTCCAGTCAATACACTACTATGGCCTTGCAGATAGGGCAGGAGCGGGGCGATGTCCTGCTTGGCCGATAATTCCAGTACGCGATAACCGATGGCGCAATAGGGTTGCAAGTATGTGCGGGCTTTTGCAGCTGCTGCCAGTAAATCACATTTGTTCAATACGATCAGCACATCCAGGTGTTGTTCGTGCGCGGCAATCAGGCAGCGTGCCAGCACCTCGTCGCTGAATGCGGGTTCGCTTGCCACCACAAAAATAATTTGCGTGACGTTGGCAGCAATCAGTTTCTGGCGAAAAGCATCGGAACGATAAAGCAGGGTATGACGTGGCAATATGTTTTCAATCACACCTTGGGTCTCGCCAGTGCGCTGAATATGTACCTGGTCACCGCAGGCCAACTCGCTTTTTTTGCCGTGAGTCAAACAAGGCAGCAATTCACCGTTAGCCAATTCAACTAAATACTGGCGGCTGAAAGCAGCGACGACTTGGCCGGAGAGCGGTGAATTCAAATTTTGAGCAAGGCATCCACCTTGGCGGCACAGATGAAATCATTTTCCGACAGGCCATTGATGGCATGCGTGGAGTATTCCACATGGCATTTGTTGTAGCTTACGCTCATCTCTGGATGATGGTCTTCGCGGTGTGATAACCAGGCTACGGCATTGACGAAAGCCATGGTCTGGTAATAGTTTTTAAACTCGAAAGTTTTACCTATGATGCGGTCATATTGCTCCCAGCCATCAAGCTGCTGGATTAGACGATTTACTTGGTCTTGCGATAGCGGAGGTATGCCACCTTCGCAAGGCACACATTTCTGGCCGATGAGTTCAGAGTCCATGACGTCCCTTACTTGAATTTGTAGTACTTCTGGTTGAGGTAGGCCGCCAGGTTCTGCTCTTCCTGAGCCGACAGATTAGCACCTACATTGCCGGAACACATTTTAATTTGCGCTATCATTTTTTCCGGGCTGGTCACTTTATGATTGGCTCGGGTAAAAATGGCACTACCGTCGCCACCCATTTTTCCGATATGGCAACTGTTGCATTTGTAGTGCTCGAACAGTTTTTTGCCAGCCTTGGCATCGCCATCTGTGAAGGGTACGGCTTGAGCAATGCCACACAGTAATAAAAATACACTGAGAACAATTTTCATGATGGGCCTCCAGTTAAAGTTTGCAGGCGCGCAATACGCACGAGTGCAGGGGGGTGCGAATCGTAGAATGTAGAATACAGCGGATCAGGTGTCAATGTCGCGGCATTGTCCTGGTACATTTTTACCAATGCCTGGGCCAGTTCGTGCGCATTGCTTTGTTGTGCGGCATAGGCGTCCGCCTCGAACTCATGTTTGCGTGAGGTGTAGCTCATTATTGGGTGGAGCAAGAAACTGAATACCGGCAGTACCATAAAAAATAACAATAAAGCCAATGCAGTTGCTACAGCCCCCGCTGGCATGGTCACGCCCAGGCCTTGATAAAACCACTCTGCCTGCATTAATTGCGCCAGTAACCAGAGCAGCCCTAAACTCAAGGCAAAGGTGAACAGTATACGTTTCAGTACATGGCGGCGCTTGAAGTGCCCCAGTTCATGTGCCAGTACTGCCTCAATCTCCGGTGGCGTCAGCCGTTCCAGCAATGTGTCAAAGAACACAATACGCTTGCTTTTACCGAAGCCAGTAAAATAAGCATTGCCATGTGCGCTACGCTTTGAGCCATCCATTACGAATAATCCCTGCGCAGTAAACCCGCATTTGGTGAGCAAGGAGCTGATGCGCTGTTTCAATGTTTCATCCTGCAGCGGGGTGAATTTATTAAACAGCGGTGCAATAAAAGTAGGGTAAATAAACAGCAGCAGCAGATTAAATATTACCCACACTCCCCATACGTAGAGCCACCAGTTTTCACCCATGCGCCCCATCAACCATAATACCCCGAACAACAAGGGCAAGCCCAGCGCCGCACCCAGCAGCATGCCTTTTATGGCATCGGCCAGATAAAGTGCCCAGGTTATTTTA
>JAUSKS010000196.1 GCA_030646595.1 Gallionellaceae bacterium
GGTGCTCCAATCCTATCCAGACAAATGCCAGCCAGGTGGCGACGCCTACCAGTATGCTGGTGAATACCTGTACAAGCAGATAGCGTTGAATTTGATTATTGATTTCATCCAGCACCTGGAGAGTGATTCTTTTTTTGCTGAGTGTGGGACCTGTGAGGGCAACCAGTTTGCGGCGAAAGGTGTTGCCGGAAACCAATATAAAATAGGACAGGAATAATACGATGCTGGCCTGGCCTACAAATGCTGCCGCCCCCAAGGTTCCCATCCACAGATAATTTTTCAAATCAAGCTTGGGATTTTCTACTTGTACCCGTACTACGCCATTAGGTGCGGCAGATGCGGAGGAGGAGCTGCTGTCATTGGCGGCGCGTTCCAGTTCATTGGCGGCACGCTGTACTTTGCCCATAGTGCCTTCTGGTATTCTTTGTTCTCTGCGCACCGTTAGACGAAGTTTTTTCACCGCATCGGGTATGCTTTCAATTAGCTGGGCCGCATCATCGCTGAGTGTATATATCAGCGAGCCGCTGCCGCCCACAATACTGATCAACAATATGGCAGCACCAATGGCGCGTGGGATATGTCCGCGATGCATCCAGTTGACTATCGGAGAAAGCGCATAGCTAATCATCAGGCCTAACATCAACGGAATGAAAACTTCACGTGCCCAGTGCAAGGTAAAAATAACCGCGATTCCGGCCAGCAGAGCAAGCGCCACACTACGCACATCAACTGGCGTGTCCAGTACTGGAGGAGCAGGGTCTTCAGCTGCGCCATTGTGTTCATTTTTTAGAGCATTAATATTGGACACAACATTCTTTCTTAATGTAAAGCGGTGAAAAGCGATTAGATGCTGCTGACTACCTTCACGGTTGCTTCAAAGTCGCCACACATGTATGCCCGCTGTCTTTAGTTGCGCAGCATCGAACATGGCTTTAACGTCCATAAAACATCCGCCCTTGATTAATTTTTTGGAAAAATCTTCTATGCCTATATCCAGAAAGCGGCGGTGCGCCACGGCAGCGACGATGGCATCGGCACGCGGCAGCTCTTCCCACGACAGCAGGCGTACACCATATTCATGCATGGCTTGTTCCGGGTCGGCATCAGGATCATGCACGAATACTTCAATGCCATAGGTTTTTAATTCGGAAATAATATCTACCACTTTTGAATTGCGCAGGTCGGAACAGTTTTCCTTGAAGGTGAGACCCAGGATATTTACCCGCGCACCCTTGACATAGCTGCTACAGGCGATCATGTGCTTCACGGTTTGTTCAGCGATAAACTTGCCCATGCCATCATTAATGCGCCGTCCGGCCAATATCACTTGCGGGTGGTAGCCCAGCATCTCGGCTTTGTGCGTGAGGTAGTAGGGATCCACGCCTATGCAATGGCCGCCTACTAACCCCGGCCTGAATTTCAGGAAGTTCCATTTGGTGCCCGCGGCCTCCAATACTTCCGTGGTATCAATTTCCAGTTTGTCGAAGATGATGGATAGTTCGTTCATCAGTGCAATGTTCAGATCGCGTTGCGTATTCTCGATGACTTTGCACGCTTCCGCGGCTTTGATGCTGGATGCTTTATAGACGCCCGGCTCAACGATCATTTCGTATAAGGTTGAGACTTTTTCCAGTGTGGCTGGCGTATCACCCGAGACGACTTTAATCACTTTGGTCAGGGTGTGTTCGCGATCTCCTGGATTGATGCGCTCGGGGGAATAAGCCACATTAAAATCGTGTTTCCATTTCATGCCAGAGTATTTTTCCAACACCGGAATGCATACCTCCTCGGTCGCGCCCGGATAAACAGTGGATTCATATACCACCATTGCCCCCTTCTTCATATATTTACCGGCACTCTCACTGGCTCCGATCAAGGGGCCAAAATCGGGCCGATGGGCATTGTCCACCGGCGTGGGCACGGCGATGATAATGACATCTGCTTCAGCCAGCACAGCAGCATCGGTGGAATAAGTCGCGTGTACAGCAGCCCGCATTTCTTCATCAGGCAGTTCACCGGATGGGTCTATGCCCGCCAGGCAACGACCGACTTTGTATTCGGAAATATCCACGCCTATTGTTTTAATTTTTTTGCCGAACTCAATAACGAGCGGCAACCCTACATAGCCCAAACCGATGACGGCAATGGTATTCATTTGAAACTCCTGACGGACATGGCGACCGTGTTAACCAGAATGATGAAGGTGGCGGTCGCCGTGTCCGTTCCCTCTCTCCTAGCTCTCCCCCAGAGGGGGAGAGTGATAAAGTGTCGCTTCGCGACGTTTATGTTAAAAAATTACTCGACTAAAAATTGCCTGACCTTGTTTACAAACTCAGCCGGTGCAGAACGGGAAATCAAGGTTGTGCCCATTTCCAGATGGTCTTGTGCCAAAGACAGGGCAGCGGGCAGGTCAGCTTCGCTGAAGGCGACAAAAATGCCGGGCTTATCCTGCAACCATTCGGCGGTATGCACTTGATGTTCGGTGGTCACTTCGTGATAGGCCACGCGACGTGGCATGACGATCACCGGTTTACCGGCTTCCATGGCACTGATCACAGTCCCCATGCCGGCATGCGCTACCAGCAGGGAGGCAGCCTCCAGCTTCTGGCTGAATTCACGCGGCCCCAGCATGCGTTCCCAGCGCATGTGCCTGGGTTCATATTGGCCATTTCCGATCTGGGCAAACAAATCATCGCACCCGGTTTCCTGGGCCCATCGATCGACCGCTTGTATCATCCGGTCAAACGGCAACATCGAGCCTATGGTGACAAAGATCACAGCACCGCTCCCCAATAATCCGGGCCGTCATCTTGTTTAAGATGCGGCCACTGGGTTAAACACACATGCACAAAGCGGCGCGCCAAAGAACCTGAGCCGGAGACGCGGCCACAATTAGCCACGCTATCTATCCACATGGTTTTTGACCCCATCAATCGCGCCAGAAATATGGCCAATAAACCCGGGGCTGCACCCGTGGTAACCACTACATCGGGCCGTTCGCGCCATAATATTTTGATCAGTTGCAGCGTCAGGATAAAGAAACCAAAACGATCCCAGCGATTGACGTCACGCACGGTGTAAAAACGGCATCCCGGCGTGTCTTGCGCATAGTCCGCCTTGACGCTGACATACGCTACATCCAGCCCATCAAAGGCCGGACGCAAGCGGCGCATCTGCACCCAATGCCCGCCGCCGGAAGAAATGGCCAGGATTTTCCTGGGATTTTTGGGGTTCATGGTTTTTTTCCTGTTTGTCCGTAGGCTGGATTCATCCAGTGCTGATGCCATGCGCAAAACATAAGTACAATCCATAATTTTTCCGCATGACCGGGGCGTCCTGCCAGATGGTCGCGCCAGGTCTGGTCGATAACCGTCCAGTTGATCAGCTCGTAGGTGTGCGCACGGCCATAAGAAAACATGGATTCCACCCAGGGCCGCAAGGCGGAAGACAGCCATTTTCCGATCGGCACGGAAAACCCTTGTTTGGGTAAGTCCACGATCTGACGCGGCACATAGCGAAACAGCAGATTGCGCAGGATGCGTTTGCTGGCGATGGGGCTGGCCTTCATGCTGGCCGGCAGCCGCCATGCCAGTTCCACCACGCGATGATCGAGCAAGGGGCAACGTGCTTCCAGCGAGGCAGCCATGGTGGCGCGGTCCGTCTTGACCAGCAAATCGCCGGACAGGTAATGCAAGGTCTCCCAGAACTGCATCGCTTCGGATGGTTCATCCAGCAGACAACTGGGAAAAGCATAAGGGTCAGTCAGCGTGGCCAGCGCAGGGTCGCGCAGGATTTCCTGCGGCGACCAGAAAGACAGAAAGGCCTTGCCGCGTTCTGCTGGATTGTCCATCTGCATCGCCCGCGCCAGTTTGCTGACTTTAGAAGCAATGAAACGTGGGCGCTGTTGCGCAGGAATAAGCGATACCATTTTTTCCCACACACCGGCAGGCACAGTGGCCGCTGCTTGGGCCATGACGTAGCGCAACGGTCGCGGCAAATGATACAGCGCGCCCATCATTCCGCTTTGATTGCGGTAGCGCGAATAGCCACCAAAGGATTCATCCCCACCATCACCCGTCAGCGCCACTGTTACCTGATCGCGCGTCAATTTGGCCAGCAGATAAGTAGGAATTTGCGAAGCATCGGCAAAAGGCTCATCAAAAATCTGCGGCAACAAGGGCACGATTTGCTGTGCTTCGTTTTCTGTCACATATAACTCGGTGTGCTGTGTGCCCAGATGCCGTGCCACGGCTTTGGCTACCGGAGCCTCATCGTAAGCAGCATCGCGGAAACCGATGGAAAATGTTTTGACTTTGCTCAGGCTGGCTTCCTGCATCAATGCAGTTACCAGGCCAGAATCAATCCCGCCTGACAGAAAGGCACCCAGCGGCACATCGGCCAGCATGCGCCTGCGAGTGGCATCGCGCAGCAGGTCCAGCAGTGATTCTTCCGCTTCTTCCAGATTGTTAATGGGGAAATGCGACTGTCTTTCCACCACTTCGAACAAAGACCAGTAACGATGCAGGGTGATCGGGGCGGTCAACGCAATTTCCAGCACCGTGCCCGGCATGACCTTATCCACCTCCTTGAATATGGAGACGTGATCGGGAATATAGGAATAACGAAAATATTCGGCTAGCGCCCGCCCATCCAGTGTGGGTTTGAAACCGGGGAAATGCCACAATGCTTTCAGTTCGGAAGCGAAGGCGATGCCGCCGTTGCCATCGCGATACAGGTAGAGTGGTTTTTTGCCGAGACGATCACGAGCCAGCCACAGGTGTTGCGTTTCCTTATCCCATAGGGCAAAGGCGAACATGCCCAGCAGGCGCTTGCATGTGGCCACTACACCCCAGTGCGCAATGGCTTGCAGCAATACTTCGGTATCACTGCTGGAATGAAAATGATCACCCAGCGCTTGTAGCTCCTCGCGCAATTCCGGATGATTATAAATTTCGCCGTTAAACACAATAACAAAACGGCCATCGCTGGATACCATGGGCTGGTGGCCACCCGGCGATAGATCGACGATGGATAAGCGACGATGCGCCAGCCCCAGATGGCTGGGCATATCTATCCATATCCCTTGGTCATCGGGTCCACGATGCAGGAGCGCGGCAGCCATGGCATGCAGCGTTGCAGTGGCCTGCTCCGGCGCAGCAATAGAATGACTTAGAAAACCTGCAATGCCGCACATTAAAAAATCCTTTGTATGGAGGTACTCAATATTTTTCCGCGATACAGCTCAGTCAATGCGCCCAGAATGGCCGAGGTCGAGTAATGCTCACGTACGCGCGCAAAAGCGCGTTGCCGTTTATGCTCACTGCCTTCTCTATCGAGCAAGGTGTCGATCAAGGCAGCGGCCAGAGCGGCGCTGTCTCCGGGCGCTACCAGAGCACCGCTGGCACCATGCTCCAGCGCTTCAGGAACGCCGCCGATAGCTGTGGAAACCACCGGGATGCCATGCGCCATTGCTTCCAGTACGCAAATGGGCAAGCCTTCAAAATAAGACGGCAGAACCAGCACATCTGCTGTGGCCAGCAGCGCATCTTTGGCCGCGCCTTCCACCCATCCGGGTAAATTAAGCGCGTGCTCTACGCCTAATGTTTGCGCCAGCGATGCCACCCCTGCCAGATCGCCATCCCCCGCCAGGGTAAAAGTGGCTTGTGGCACTTTGGCCAGCACCTGCGGCATGGCATGCACCAGATCGAATACGCCTTTGCTTGAATGCAAGCGACCTAGAAAGAGCACATGCGATGTGTGTTCGCGCCGCGCACCTATATGTTGCGGTGTCGCTACCGGGTTACCCAGCACCGTGATGCAGGCCGTGGGCGACAGCGCTTGCAAGGCTGCGCGCCAACTTGCCGTTAAGGCCACCACGCACTGTGCCCGGCGCAAGGTGTAGTTGGCCCATGCCTGCGCCAACACCCCACATTCCTCTCGTATGAATAAGGGGAAATCGCCACTGTGCACATGAAAAATATAAGGCACACCAAATACCCGTGCCATCGCACAAAACAGCGATTTGCGCCAGAAGCTGCCGCGCGATGCGCTGTGCACATGCAGCAAGGCCACTTTGCCGCGCAGTAACAGCAGTAGAAATTGTGCCAGCGCGCGCGCCATGACCCGGCATTGCATCAACCAGCCAGGGTGTTGATAAGAACTGAGGTAAGTTATATTCCACTGCTCAAAAAAGCCGCAATCGCGATAGGTCTTGATGACCGATGTCATGCCGCCGGGCGCATCCAGCGCAGTACCAACCATGACGATGGTGGGAGCAGATTTACTCATCGCTCCTCCTGAAAATTACCGTACCCGGAAATATTTTTTAGCCGATCAAAGTACAATATTTCAGCTGATTTGCTGACTGTTATGTCATTGTGTTCTGGAAAAATTTCGCGTGCCGAAATTGGCCGATGCGGATCGATTACCTTATCAAATAGGCCATATAACGCAGCTAAACTAAAATAATGCCAAGCTACAATAGAATAAAGCGCAGCGGAAAAATTATGCTTCCGCCATACCATCAGCGAGGCTATCGTGGCCCAAAGCAATAACTCAAAAATAATAAACCGACCCCATCCATGACCGGTGAAAAATAAGGGTAAGCTTATAGCGGCTAGCATGGCACTGGTATGTAAAGCAGGGGGTGCAAAAATTTGCCACTGGGATTTTATGACCATCCAGCACCAAGGTTTACCCCACGCAGTGCGCAATAATATTCCGCCAGCATGAGCACGCCGGTTACACCATAAGCGACGAAACATTTGCCAAGTGGTTTCATTATGGCCGGTATGCAATACCGCAGCTTGCGCCAAATGTAACAATTTCCATCCAGCGGCACACAGTCTGTAGCCGAGTTCGGCTTCTTCATAGGCTTGTAAACTGCGGTGTCCAAAGTAGCCGACCGCCTCAATGGCCTGGCGGCGATAGAGACCGCCACCATCCAGCTTGTTCACTAAACAATTGCGCGTATATTTAAGACGCTGGCTAACCCGCCGTTGATCAGATATGGTACGTACTTGGGTGTCTTTGACTTGGCCGCCGACGCCTGCCAATTTTTCATCATTCTGCAATTTATCCAGCGCAGTCTGTAAAAATCCCGGCACCAGTTCCATATCGCCATCCACAATGTAGATAAAATCACCGCGCGCAAATTGATAACCCAGTTGCACCGCCGCGCCACAATTGCAATCATTGGCACGGGCAAACTGCACGATGCGCACCGGATAATGCCGGGCAAACTCAACAGTTCGATCAGTGGATAAGGAATCCACCAGCACCACTTCGCCTTGCACCCGTTGCGCTTCCCGCACCGCGGCTTGCAGACAGGCAGCAATGTGCCGTTCCTCGTTGAGGGCCTTGACCAGTATGGTTACCTGGGGATGATCAGGTCTGTAATTCATGTCATACCTGCCTGATCATCGCGTCGTTCCAGCCGCAACTTTTCCCAGCGGCTATAGCGCGGAATATTGCTGGGGCATAGGGTTTTATAGCGATAGATACCGAAAGACCATTGATGAGGTTCGTTCGCGCGTGCGCTCAAGGTTGGCCCTTCACGATCCAGCACGCGTTCCCCGTTTACCCATACTTGCCAGTTTCCCTTGCCGCCATCGGCCAAGCCGCGCTCATCCAATACTGCTTCTATACGGACATCAATCGGCGTGGCAGGAGATAAACCATGCACGGTGGCTACTTTTTTGACTTGTGTTGTATTGCCAGCCAGTTCGCTGAAGAACAGCATTAATCTGGAGGGATTCAAGTCATCGGTATCCGCAATCATGGCTAGGGACGGTTGCAGACCTGGTGCTTTAACTTCCCACAACAGTGCCGGATCCTGGCCGGGTGGCAGCAGTTGCCACTGATGCTGATTTTTGTCACCTAACTGGAATATCAAGCTCCAGACCAGAGGCACATCGGGGGCAAGCGGATAGGAAGTGGCCTGAGCCCGATAAGGTTTGCCAGGCTGGCCTTCACCCGCGTAATTGGCCATGATTACTGCGCTGGGGGTCCATTCCACGCGTCCAGGAATGCCATAGCGGGGAATGGCATTGCCGCTTAACAAAGACGTTTGCCCTACGCCGCTGGCAGTCAAGATGGTGGCTAAACGTGGCACCAATGTCTGTGCATCCACGAATCCGCCGGAAGGGCCAAAATCATGTTGACGCATGGCGCTGCTAACATGGACAGCGAAGCTGGAGTTGTTTAAACGGACCGCACCCTCCAGGGTGCTGTATAAGCCCGCTATTGCGACCATGGGCGAGCAGATCAAGCAGACAGGAATAAGTAGCCAGATTCTCATTTACCCCTCCTGACAGAATAATGGTGGTTGCATAATTGATGAAAATTTGCGCTCAAGGCTTGGTCTTCCATCCCGTATGGGGGCGTAGCGACTTCTTGAGATAATCGCCATCCCTCAATATTGGAAATTTTTTTTCGGCTGTCGCAGTGGTTAAGCCAGCCAATTTGACTTCGCTTAAAAAAGGAAATGTGGTGTTTCCTTATTCGCTTAGCCGTGTTTCCATAATGAGTTCTGGATGGTCATAAACAAAATTTCCAAAACACAGTCGGGATCAATCTGACTGGGGCTGCCTGTACAAATGGCGAAAAAAGCCGCATAAGAACTGCCAAATGTTTAAATAATTTTGTCATTTCACGTCTCGCCACGATCATGTACTACAGGGCAAGAGGTTATAGGCTGAGCTATTCATTTTCTGTCTGATAGCGCACATAAGTGGGGG
>JAUSKS010000199.1 GCA_030646595.1 Gallionellaceae bacterium
TGGCAATCATGCGCAATATGCACATAAGCCATGATCCAGTTGTGATTACCGATGCGCGTGACACTGGCTTCCTGCACCGTACCCAAATTGAAAGTACAGAATTCGCGTATGGTATTGTGATCGCCGATTTCCAGTTGTGTCGGTTCGCCGCCATATTTTTTATCCTGCGGAATTTCACCCAGCGAATTAAATTGGAAAATACGGTTGTGCTTGCCGATACGGGTGTGACCATTAATGACTACATGCGGGCCTACCACAGTGCCTGCGCCGATCTCCACATGTTCACCTATGATGGAATAAGCGCCGACCGTGACATTGTCAGCCAGCTTGGCCTGTGGATGAATAATTGCCGTGGGATGTCTCAGGGCTGTCATTACAGTGTCCGCATGGTGCATAAAATTTCCGCTTCGGCTGCGACTTGACCGTCCACCTCTGCAACCGCAGAAAATTTCCACAAGCCGCGCATATTGCGCACTGCGGCTACTTTCAGGATCAACTGATCACCGGCAATAACCGGCTTTTTGAAACGTGCCTTGTCAATGCCGACAAAATAATAAACCGATTTATCGTCCGATTTGGTATTGGTGGTCTTGAAAGACAGGATGGCAGCAGCCTGCGCCATGGCTTCAATAATCAGCACCCCCGGCATCACTTTGTAATGGGGGAAATGGCCGCTGAAAAAAGGCTCATTGATGGTGACATTTTTCAAAGCCACAATGTCCTTGCCCGGTGCGCAGGATAACACGCGGTCTACCAGCAGAAAGGGGTAACGGTGGGGTAAATATTCCAGAATTTGTTCGATGTCCATGCGCGTGTCCGTGCTCATTATTTTTTCCCTTGTAAAACTTCCTTTTTAAAAATTTCATGCTCCTGTTGCAGATTTTTTATTTTTTCCGCCAGCGCATCCAGATGACGCAGATGAACCGCATTCTTGCGCCACTCATCATGTGAACTGGAGGGAAAAGTCCCGGTATAACTGCCCGGCTGGGAGATGGATTTGGCAATCAGCGTAAAGGAAGAAATTTCCACATGGTCGGCTATATTTAAATGTCCCAATATCCCTGCGCTACCGCCTATTTTACAACAGCGGCCTATGGTCGTGCTGCCGGCAATCCCAACACAGCCCGCTATTGCCGTGTGCGCGCCGATATGTACGTTGTGTGCCACCTGAATCTGGTTATCCAGTTTAACGCCTTCTTCTATCACCGTATCATCCAGCGCACCCCGGTCTATGGTGGTGTTTGCGCCTATCTCCACATCATCGCCTATGCGCACACGTCCAATCTGCGGAATTTTCAGCCAGTGATCGCCGTCCATGGCCAGACCAAAACCATCTGCCCCGATCACTGCACCGGAGTGGGCAATCAGCCGCTGGCCAATAATGCAATTGTGGTACACCACCACATGAGGATACAACAAGGCGTTATCTCCAATCACTGTACCTTCGCCTATACTGCACCCGGCCATGAGCGTGCTGCCTTTGCCTATCCTCGCGCCTGCCCCGATCACCACATGCGGGCCGATATGGGCAGTCTCATCAATGTGCGCGCCTTTCCCGATCACTGCACTCGCATGTATGCCGGGCGATAATGATAAAGATGGATTCAGGAATGCAGATACCTTGGCAAAATAAAGGTATGGATGATCGCAAACAAGGCGGGGTAAGGAGGTTAACTCGGCATCAGCCGAGCTGATGATAATGGCACTGGCTTGCGTGCTTGCCAGTTGCGTCCGGTATTTGCTGCTTGCCAGAAAAGTCAGATGGCCGCTCTGCGCATTTCCCAGCGTCGCGATTTGATTAATCAGCGTGTCGCCATTGCCCAGCACATGGCCACCAAATCGTGCTGCAAGGTCATGCAGGGAATAATTTTTGCGCTTCTTCATACCACTAGGCTAGAACATAACGAGTGAGGTGAATGACAAAACCCGTGCTGCATTTCATGCATTACTTGTCGCTAGTCTTGTCACTTTTCTCAACTGCCAGGTATTTCAATACTTTTTCAGTGATATCAATGTTGGGGTTACGGAATACTGCTTCCTGCAAAACCAGATCATATTTCTCGGCTTCTGCTATCGCCTGTATGGCCTTGTTGGCCTGCTCCAGAACGATGGTCAGTTCTTCATTTTTGCGTAAATTCAAATCTTCGCTGAACTCCCGTTGCAAGCGTTGCTGATTGACATTAAGGTTGGCCAGCTCGCGTTCCTTGTTACGCCGCTCAGCATCAGGCATGGTCACCCCTTCTTTATCCAGCAGGGCTTGCAGTTCTTTCATCTGCTTGGTGATCTTTTTTATTTCCTGGTCGCGCGTGGAAAATTCTTTCTCGATTTTTTTCTCCGCTTTTACCGCTGGTGCAGACTCTCGCAAAATGCGCTCGGTGTCCACCACGCCCACCCGAAAATCCTCCGCCATGAGTGGAGTACAGATAAGTGTCAGCAAAGCTGGTATCAGTTTTATCCAATTTTTCACAACTATCTCCTTACGATTAAAATCCGTGCTATTAAAATATGGACCCCAAAGTAAATTGGGTACGTTGGGTTTTATCCCCTGGCTGACTATTCAGCGGCACACCATAACTGATCTTGAGCGGCCCTATGGGTGATACCCAGGTAAACGCCATCCCGGCAGAATAACGCATACCACTCGTTCCTGCCAAACTACCATCGCCATACACCGCGCCACCATCAACAAACAAGCTCACCCGCACTGATTTTTCGTCCGACAAACCGGGCATGGGAAGCAACAACTCGGCATTGCCGACCACGCGTTTGGTCCCTCCCAGGGCGTTATTGGTACTATCGCGCGGACCGAGTGAACTGGCTTCATAACCACGCACTGAGCCTGGGCCACCCGCATAATAATTTTTGAAGAACGGTAACGGCTTGCCACCATAACCATGCCCGCTGCCTGCTTCGCCATTCAACCACAGGATAACATTCTGGGTGACAGGATGGAACCATTGATGCTGATAAGTGAGCTTGTAAAAACGCTGATCCGAGACTGGTAAGGCAACTTCCACAAAAGCACTTTGCACGGTTCCTGAGGTGGTAAAAATTGCGCTGTCGCGGCTATCGTGTGTCCAGCCTATTGTACCCATCAGGTTGGTGGTGGAGGTGCCAAAAGTATCCACATAATCGCGGAAGCGTTGCGGACTGGCATCAGTCAGCGTTAACTCGGTATTTTCTGCTGACATGCCATAATGAATATTCTCATCGTCACTCAGCGGCACACCATAACGCACTCCGGCTCCCAAGGTAGTGGAACTGTATTGACTAACAGCAGTACGGCTCGAATTCACCCGGCGTTTGTATACGTCAAAACCACGGCTCACGCCATCGTCGGTGTAATAAGGGTTAGTGTAGGACAAGGAATAGACTTCGTTGACCTTGCTGGTATTCACTTGCGCCGAGAGTGACTTGCCGGAGCCGAACAGATTGCGTTGCGTAATTGCGCTGGTTAACACCAATCCTTCGCCACTGGATACACCCGCTCCTATGGAAAAATCGCCGGTCGGTTTTTCTTTGACTGCCAGCTTGAGATCAAGCTGGTCAGTCGTGTTCGGCACAGGCAGTGTTTCTATATCCACCTCGCTGAAAAAATCCAGGCGATCCACGCGCTGTTTGGATTTTTTGATTTTGGAAGTGGCAAACCAGGCTCCTTCCATCTGGCGGAATTCCCGCCGTATGACTTCGTCGCGGGTCTTGGTGTTGCCGCTGATTTCGATGTTACGCACATAGACGCGTGGGCCTGGGTCTACCATAAAATTAAATGCTGCCTGGTGTTTTTCCTTATCCAGTTCCGGCACTGCATTGACATTGGCAAAGGCATAACCATCATCACCGAGATAATCACCGATCTGTTTGGTGGATTCGGTCAAGGCCTTGCGCGAAAACACTGCCCCCGGCTGCAAGGTAATCAGTTTGCGCATCTCATCCTGCCCAGCCACATTAGGAGCGGCGTTCAACTTGACATCGGATACCGTATATTGCGCACCTTCGGTCAAATTAATGCCAATAAAAATATCTCTTTTATCGGGCGTAATGGAGACTTGAGTAGAGTCCAGCATAAATTCCAGATAACCGGCATCAAGATAATAGGAGCGCAAATTTTCCAGGTCGGCAGATAACTTGGGTTTGGAATATTGATCACTGCTACGAAACCAGCTGGGCCATTTAGGCGTGCTCAGCTCCATCAGCTTACGCAATTCGCTTTCTTGAAAAACCTGGTTGCCTACGATATTGATTTGCCGGATTTTGGCGACCTCGCCTTCCACTACATCAAAATTTACCGACACGCGGTTGCGCTCCAGATCATCAACCCTGGTCTTGACCGTAACACTGTATTTGCCACGTGCCACATATTGACGCTTGAGTTCCTGTTCCGCCTTGTCCAGGGCCGAGCGATCAAAGATGCGGCCTTCTGCCAGACCTACCAATTTAAGATTGCTCTGCATTTGCTCCTGCGGAAAATCCTTGATGCCATTGATGTAAACATTGGCTATGGTAGGGCGCTCACGCAACAGCACAATTAATACGCCCTGCTCAGTTTCCAGGCGCA
>JAUSKS010000215.1 GCA_030646595.1 Gallionellaceae bacterium
CATTGGTGCGGGTGCATGAGCCGCTATCAGTGCTGGATTTTTTGGAACAGGCCAGCTTCCCCAATTCGACCAGTGTGCATGATGCGCTGCTGAAAATCGGTCAGGCTGCCAGTGGTGTGTTGGTATTGCTGCACCGCAACGAAACCTCAAGTGATTTACTGGCGCGCGCGACAGCGACGCCGGAAACACATCATGTGGCGCAATGGGATCCACGCAGCTACGGCATAGGCGCGCAAATATTGCGCGATTTAAATGTAGGCAAGATGCGCTTGCTGGCGACTCCGCGTAAACTGCCAAGCATGGCTGGGTTCGGGCTGGAAGTGGTGGGGTATGTATAAACCTAAAAACCGTAGTTCAAGCCACAGAGAACACAGAGGACACAGAGATGATGCGGATTCACACTTTTTAATGTTTACCCGATGGGTGGGCAGGTCATTAACGACAACCCATTGCTGTTCTCTGTGAACTCTGTGTTCTCTGATGAAACTACTAGCCATTCGACTAAGCTAGCACAAGACGCCAGCCAAGTCGCTGGTTATGTGGCCAACTGCTTTTTCTAGGATAAAAAATGAAAGAAATTAAAAAGAACATGAATGGAACAGGAATGCACATAGGCATCGTGCAAAGCCGCTTTAATCCGGAAATCGGTGCAGGCTTGTTGGCTGCTTGCCGCACGCAACTGGTGCAACATGGAGTACGGGTACAGGACATCACCCTGGCCACCGTGCCGGGCGCGCTGGAAATTCCCTTGCTGCTGCAACAGATGGCGCAGAGCAGAAAATTTGATGCGCTGATTGCGTTGGGCGCAGTGATACGCGGCGATACTTATCATTTCGAAATTGTGGCTAATGAATCCGCACGAGGCATCAGCGAAGTGCAGTTGCACACCGGCATGCCGATTGCCAATGCCATTTTGACCACTGATACCGATGGGCAAGCGCAGGATCGCATGGCAGCTAAAGGAGCAGAAGCCGCATCGGTCGTGATAGAGATGGCCAATGCTTTGAAAGCGCTGGCATGAGCGAGGCAGCAATTAAAAGTAAATCACCTGCCAAAAGCATCCGTCGTCGTGCGCGCGAGTTGGCCTTGCAAGGCATTTATCAATGGCGATTAACCGGCGGGGCAGCGGCGCAGATCGAAAAACAAATCCGCGAAGAAAAAGGCATGGGTCGCTATGATGCAGATTTTTTCTGTGCGCTATTGCACGGCGTTCTGACGCAACATGCTACGCTGGAGGCTGCCGTGACCCGCCATCTAGACCGTACCCTGGATGAGCTGAGTCCGATAGAGTTTTCTGTGCTGTTGCTGGGGGCTTATGAATTGCTACATCATCCCGAAATTCCTTATCGCGTCATTATCAATGAGGCAGTCGAGCTTACCAAAACATTTGGCGGGACAGACGGCCATAAATATGTAAACGGTGTGCTCGATAAAATGGCGGCGCAAGTGCGGGCCACGGAAGCCCGATAAGTTTTACCACCCCGTCTGAAATTTCCATGTCGGAATTTGATTTAATCCGCCGTTACTTCACCCGTGCCACACCTAATACGGTGCTGGGCATAGGTGACGATGCTGCCCTGGTACGCATTAACGGCGACATGAAATTGGCAATATCCACGGATATGCTGGTGAGTGGTACACACTTCTTTGCCGATGCCGACCCCTACATGCTTGGCCACAAAACACTGGCGGTTAATCTTTCCGATATGGCAGCGATGGGCGCACAGCCGCGCTGGGTGACCTTGGCTGCGGCGCTGCCAACAGTAGATGAAGCGTGGCTGGCACAGTTTAGTGCCGGATTTTTCGCGCTGGCCGACGAATATCAAGTGGAATTGATAGGCGGGGATACCACACGCGGCCCACTTACTTTATGCGTCACTATCCTAGGCGAAGTACCGCACGGCGCAGCATTGCGGCGCGAGGGTGCACAGATCGGAGATGACATCTGGGTCTCAGGTCGGTTAGGCGATGCGGCGTTGGCATTGGCACATATGCAAGGGCACATTCATTTAGCAGAAAAAGAATTTGCTGCTTGTGCTCCTGCCTTGCATCAACCTTCGCCGCGTGTGGCGCTGGGTTTGGCCTTGCGCGGTGTAGCGCACAGCGTGATTGATATTTCTGACGGGCTGCTGGCTGATCTCGGACATATACTGCAATGCTCGAATGTAGGGGCAGAGATTCAGTTTGATATGTTGCCGATTTCAGATGTAATGCGCACCCTCTCCCGTGCTATCGTGCACCCCTCCCCCCTGGGGGGAGGGGTTGGGGGAGAGGGTGGTTTTGATTTACTTCCAGCGTTGGCTCAACGCTGCATCTTATCCGGCGGCGACGATTACGAACTTTGTTTCACTGTACCTGAAGCACAGCGCCCCCGAATAGAAAAAATTTCTACCCAACTCAACTTGCCGCTAACGCGCATAGGCGTTATCGTGCCGGGATCAGGTTGCCGTGTGCTATCTACCGACGGCAGCATTATCTCTATTCAGGAAGCTGGCTATGATCATTTCCGCTGATTTACGAGTGCAACCTTCCTGGCGATTTATCTTGAGCCATCCAGCCCATTTAATTTCCTTCGGCTTCGGCAGTGGTTTGTTTCCTCGCTCGCCTGGCACGGCCGGGACGCTGCTGGCTTTCCCTTTATATTGGTATCTGGCACCGCTTTTTTCCGATGGGCAATTTATCCTGATGTTGATCTGGGCCTTTGTTCTCGGTGTGTGGGTATGCGAGCAGACTGGCAGGGCGCTGGGCGTGGCAGATTACGGCGGTATGGTATGGGACGAGATCGTCGCTTTTTTGCTGGTGCTGTTTTTTACGCCCGCAGGCTTCTTGTGGAATGTGCTGGCGTTTTCTTTATTTCGTTTCTTTGATATTGTGAAGCCGCCTCCTATACGTCATTTCGATCAGACTTGGCATGGCGGGCTGGGCGTCATGTTTGATGACATTCTGGCTGCGGGGTATACACTGCTGTGCCTTGCTTTAGTGAGGAGTGTGCTGCTATGAAAATATTTTGCGCTGCTGTTTTATTGATGCTCTTCAGTGCGGCGCAGGCCGAAGAATTTACCGGCAAGGTGATTACCGTGCTGGATGGAGATACCCTGCAAGTACTGCGCAACGGCCATCCGG
>JAUSKS010000220.1 GCA_030646595.1 Gallionellaceae bacterium
CACGGGCGAAAAGCCCGCTAACGTGATGGGACCTCATTCAGCGTATTCCATCAGGGATAGAGGCGAGAGCCTCACACAAAATCCGGATGTATGGCTGCAATCTTTACCTACCTCAAAATCAGCGATTGAAAGCTTGGCAAAAGTGGGCGTCCATGTATGAAGTAGACCCCAATAAAAGATATAATCTTTTATCAGGACAGGTGGCTATTCTGGTTGGTTTATATAAAACTTTATTCATATCAATATAAAGCGTATTTTTAGCACACCTTGGTTAAGAATAATGAAATCTTGAAACACACCACTTATTATGGTTACCGCCACTGATTATGGTTACCGCCACTGACATTTCATCGCCACCTAAGCTACTTGATCAAGTGGTGGCTCGGCTTCGTGTGCAGCATTATAGTTTGCGTACTGAGAAAACTTATGTGGATTGGATTAAACGCTATATCCAATTCCATGGCAAGTGCCATCCACATAGTTGCCATCCACATAGTTCGCACCCCTACATTTTTTTCCGTCCCCACACCCGCTGCACCTTAACCAGCACATCATCCACATAAGTAAATGCCACCGGGATTACCAGTAAGCTCAATAGCGTAGAAGTAATCAAGCCACCTATCACGGCGGTTGCCATGGGTGAGCGAAAACTGGGGTCTACACCAAATCCCATGGCGATAGGTAACATGCCTACACCCATCGCAATGGTGGTCATCAGGATAGGGCGGGCGCGTTTGTGGCAGGCGTCGCGCAGGGCATCCAGGCGGTTCATACCGTGATCGCGGCGTGCCACGATGGCGTATTCCACCAGCAGAATGGAATTTTTGGTGACAATGCCCATCAGCATTAACAACCCGATCAGCGAGGGCATGGAAAAACTGCTGTGGGTCACCAGCAAGGCGACAAAGGCCCCGCCCATAGATAAGGGCAACGCCGCCAGTATAGTCACTGGCTGGAGAAAATCCTTGAACAATAATACCAGTACGATATATACACACACCACGCCCGTGAGCATGGCCAGGCCAAAACTGCCGAAGAGTTCCTGCATTCTTTCTGCATCACCTGATTCAGCACGTTTGATTCCAGGTGGCAACATCATCATGCTCGGTAGCTTGTTTACCTCGGCAAAGACATCACCTAATTCACGCCCATTCAGTTCCACACTGATGGTGACCACGCGGCTGCGATCCAGCCGATAAATCCGTGCGGCAGAACTGTTAATGGAAATGTCTGCTACATTGCCTAGCATGACATTGCCATTCCTGCCAGGTACCGGCAGACGTTGCAGCACCTCCAGATTCTGGCGCGCTGATTCAGGCATGAGGACACGTATAGGTATTTGTCTTTGCGGCAGGTTGAGCTTGGCTAACGCTGTGCTGTAATCGCCTGTGGTCGCCACGCGCACAGTTTCACCTATGCTGGCGGCATTGACGCCAAGATCGGCCATGCGGGCAAAATCCGGCTTGATGATAATTTCTGGTCTGGCCAGACTGGCACTCGAGGTGATATTGCCCAAGCCGTGCAAGGTGCGCAAATCTCGCTCCACATTGCGCACGGTGGCGGTCAACATCTCTGCATCATCGCCACCCAGAATCAATAGCAGTTTTTCACCGGAATTGCCGGTACCGATGGAGACACGTACTCCCGGCAGCATTTGCAATTTCTGCCGCAACTCGGCTTCTATGGCCTGTTGCTTGTGCGGGCGTTGGCTGCGGTGGGTGAGCGATACGGTCAGGTTGGCTTTACGTATATCAGCTGCCCCGCCAGCAGAAAACAAATCGCCAGTCGGGCCTCTACCTATTGCAGAAAATACATGTTTTACATCGGCAGATTGCACAATAATCTGCCGTGCCGCTTCAGCCGCCACCTGGGTATCTGCCAGCGAAGTGCCCGGTGGCAATTCTATGGTCACTTGTGTTTGCCCGCGGTCGGGAGGTGGAACAAAGCCTTTAGGTAGCAAGGGAATGAGCATCACTGATGCCGCAAAGAACAGCAAAGTAAATAATGAAGTCAGCACACGATGATGTAGACACCAGTTAACCCAGCCCAAATATCGCGTCATGAATTTGCCATCGGCATGGGTGTGGCCGATCGGTTTGAGCAGGTAGGCGGCCATCAAGGGTGTCAGCAAACGGGCTGCCACCAATGATGCCATCACTGCCATGGCGGTGGTCCAGCCAAACTCGCGGAAAAATTTTCCGGGTATGCCGCTCATGAAAGCAGTCGGCAAAAATACCGACACCAGAGTAAAGGTGGTCGCTACCACGGCCAACCCTATTTCTTCAGTGGCCTCAATCGCTGCTTGATAAGGACTTTTGCCCATGCGTAAATGACGCACGATGTTCTCTACTTCAACAATCGCATCATCCACCAGAATACCCACCACCAAGGCCAACGCCAGCAAGGTGACGGTGTTCAGGGTGAAGCCAAAATAATGCATGCCGATGAAGGTGGGAATAACCGACAGGGGCAAGGCCGAAGCAGTCACCACGGTAGCGCGCCAATCGCGCAAGAATAGCCACACCACCAAGACTGCAAATAAAGCGCCTTCATATAACAACATCAAGGAACCATCAAAATTTTCCTGCACCGGGGCCACGTTATCCAGCACTTCAGTAATCTTCAAT
>JAUSKS010000054.1 GCA_030646595.1 Gallionellaceae bacterium
CTGAGCGGCAGTACCCCCACCGCCAATCTTCTGACCGGGCTTAACCTCGATGAAATCTATAGAAGAACCGACAGCCAGGGCGCCAGAGATTTCCTGACTGATGCCCTGGGCTCCACGCTCGCGCTCAGCGATAGTCTGGCGCAGATCAAAACTCAGTATACCTATGCCCCTTATGGGGCAACCACCTCCGGCGGCGAGCCGAGCAGCAATCCGTTTCAGTACACCGGAAGGGAGAATGATGGGACGGGGTTGTATTATTACAGGGCGCGGTATTATGATCCGGTGCGGGCTAGGTTTATCTCGGAGGATCCGATTGGGTTTGTGGGGGGCATTAATTTGGCGACCTATGCTGGAGGGAATCCGGTTTTACATACCGATCCTGATGGACTTGCACCAAATATGAGGCCGTATGGTTCAGGCAATTCAAGCCAACGAAGATATGATCGTCGTCATTCCCCCTCACGCCCAGGCATGCCTTCTGGAGGCGACAGTGCCAGTGAAGCTGCTGGTTATTACAATGATGAAGGTGAGTACGTTTGCTTAAGATGGAGTTGCCCAGGCAATCCAAATCAATGCAGCAAAGATGATACGCGTAGTCATAATGATTTTTTACCAGCAGCAACTGATCCGGCTAATCCACCAACAGGATGTACGTGTGATGAACGCAGGTTCAGCCCTAAAAATGTACCCGGTACAAAAGGGCTGGAGGACTATGTTGATGCGGCTACGCGAGGTTACAAGAGGTTTGGTCGATAGTGAGCGCATTGAGATTCTCATTCATGATGATGATTTTTGCAGCTATAGGTTTTATGGTTGGAACTGGCATCCTTATTTCTGATAGCCCATTGAACGCTTTGTGTCAAAAGGGATGCTGGCTAAATTATTTTTTGTATGCTCTGTTAGGAGAGAAGGCTGGCCAAACAGCATTGGCAGTACTTTGGTATTTGGCCGCTGGTTTATGTGTGATTTTTGCACTAAAGGTAAGGGCAAAACAAAAACAAAGGGGCAACACAAGCAAAGGGGTCACCCATTAGCTGTAGTAGCCGAACAAAGACAAAGGGGTCAAGTCTTGACAGAGCAAATAGAATCTTGAGAATCTTGGGGTCAAGAATCTTGCAAGAATCTTGGGGTCACAAGAATCTTGGGGTCAGGAATCTTGGGGTCAGTCAGGAATCTTGCAGGAATCTTGGGGTCTTACATTTGACATACAGCCCGCAAAACAAAAGGGGCAAGTCTTGACATAACAGTTTTTGCAATCCAACCTTAATTCCAGCAAGCGTAGCGTGGGTTGATAGCGGGGAGGTATGATTAGGTTATTTCCACGCTGTGTTATGCACAAAACGGCAATTGCACAACGCATGGTTGTGCGTTACTTTTATTTCCAATAGCATTAGCGGGATAAACAAGAGTATAAGGAGAGGGTGACCGTGCGTTTAACCCCCAGCCAAATTGAAGTTATCAAACAGGAGACCGAACATTATTTTGGCTCCGGCGCGCAAGTGTGGTTGTTTGGTTCTCGTGTGGATGACACGAAAAAAGGGGGGGATATTGATTTGTATGTGCGGCCCGGCATAAATGATGCAGACCAATTGGCGGCAGCGCGCTTTGCTTTTCTGGCACGGCTCACGCGACGCATCGGTGATCAAAAAATTGATCTGGTATTGCAGCGGGCAGGGGATGAGGAATTGCCCATCCACATGCAGGCGAAACGGCAGGGGGTAAGGTTGTGAGCAATACTCATGTAAATTACGGGGTACGTGGCTTCACTTTGGTCGAGCTGATTACCATTATTGTTATTCTCGGCATTCTGGCGGTGGCTGCAGCGCCGCGATTTTTTGATCGCAGTGTGTTTGATAGTCGGGGGTTTTACGATCAGGTTATTGCCACTGTGCGCTACGCACAAAAAACGGCGATTGCCAAGCATCGCTTTGTATGTGTCACCTTTCCGGCGATTAACAAAATCTCTTTAACATATGGGCTAACCAATGCCTGTTCCAGCGGAGCCTTGACCAGTCCATCCGGCGAGCCCTATCCATTGGTTAGTAGCAATGCCAGTTTTTCTTCCCTACCCCCAGATTTTAGTTTTGATTGCCTGGGTAGGCCGCGTGATACTACTACACTCGCAACTTGCAATGACATTGCCGGAGTTTTAGTTTCAGCGCGGTCCATCACCGTGAATAACTATGGCGCTTCCATAACCGTTGAGCGAGAAACTGGTTATGTGCATTAAACAGGGTCATCGGATTTTGCCGTGGGTACAAATCTTACCACCCCTTCCGCTACGCTCCCTCCCCTCCTTGAAAAAAGGAGGGGAGAACCTTCGTCACCGCAAACAACGATTTTCCCCTCCTGCCCAAGGAGGGGTGGCACAATGTGCCGGGGTGGTTAATCGGCTAGCAACAAATATTGATCGCTATCGAGTTGCGAAAAATTCAGGCGCAAAAATGCTAACTGCCGATCAAAATTTTCGTTTAGTGCAGGAAATCGAGGCGAACCGCATATTTCTACGGATGGCCTTACAGCAGAACCTCAAGCTGCTTGTAAGTGCTGAGCCACGAATCAAGCAGATATTTGAGGCATTGCCGCCTGTGCGCGCAGAGTTAAAGCATGCTGCCATAATTAAACAACGCGGCGTCAGCCTGATCGAATTGATCATGTTCATTGTAATTATCAGTGTGGCGGTGGCAGGTATTTTGCTGGTGATGAACAAGGTCAGCGCGCACAGCGCCGATACGCTGATCCGCAAACAGGCGCTGGCCATTGCTGAATCATTTCTGGAAGAAATTGAGCTGCAAGGTGTGTCTGGTGTGGCACCTACCGTATTGCCGCGCTCCAACTTTGATAATGTGTTCAATTACAATGGATATGCCACCACCGGTATTGTCGATATGGCTGGGGGGACGATCACAGGTCTGGAGAATTACAGTGTAGCGGTGCAGGTAGCGCTTATATCGGCTGCACCCGCATTGGGCAATATTCCCATAAATAGCGCCAGCGCAGTCATGATTACAGTTACCGTTACTGATCCCACAACGGCGCAAATTGTACTAACTGGCTATCGGGCAGGAAATTAAATGAGCTTGCGCAAACTCTCCCAGCTCGGCTTTACCTTGGTTGAGATGATCGTAGTGATGGTCATCACCGGCATTATCGGCGGCATGATAGCGATGTTTATCAAAGCGCCGATGCAGAGCTATATGGATAGTGGGCGTCGTGCGGAGATGGTGGATATTGCCGATACCGCGCTACGCCGCATGGGGCGCGATATTCGTACCGCTGTGCCGAATAGTATACGGACAACAACTTGTGGGGCTGTGGGCGCATGCCTGGAGTTTCTTCCTACTAAAGCGGGCGGGCGTTATCGTGGCAGTGCGGGGGCTGGCCCAGCGCAGTGTGGAGGAGCGGTGGCTTCGGATGTGCTGGATTTTGGCAGCCCCGATGGTTGCTTTGAAATTATCGGGCCGCAAATTACCTTTGTATCGGGTGTGGACGCTGACCATATTGTGATCGGTAGCACTCAGTCGAGCGGGAACCCACCCTATGAGATTGCTACGTCAGGTGTTCTGCGTGCCTATACCGTGCCGGTTGGAGCGCAATCGGCAGTCAACTTTACCGCGACTCAATTTCCCGCTTTCGCTGAAGTACCCGGCCAACGCTTTGACGTGGTGCCGGGTGATCAGCAGGCGGTGACTTATGTTTGCACAAATCCACAGGGTACGGATACAAACAACGATGGACAATCTCGGCTTATACGGTATTGGCATTATGGTTTTAGGGCAACACAAACAGACCCCGCTACACTGGCTGCAACAAGCGCCGTGTTGGCCGATAAAGTGAGTAGCTGCGCCATAACTTACAACGCCATCAACCAGCGCAATGGTTTGGTTTCCATCACGCTGACGATTACGCGGGGTGGCGAAAGCATCAGTCTCTATCATGAAACCCACGTCAATAATATTCCCTGATGCGCACGATGCTGACACTCACCCGTAAATTGCAACAAGGCTTCAGCCTGGTAACAGCTATTTTCTTGCTGGTGGTGCTGGGTGGCTTGGGTGCGATGATGATGACTTTTTTTACTGCACAGCAACAGAGTTCCGCGCTGGATGTGCTGGGTTCGCGTGCTTACCAGGCAGCACGAGCCGGCATTGAGTGGGCAGCTTACAATGTTGAGTCGCAGCCGGCGGGGACACAATGGGTTTGCCCCACTCCCCAGCAGTCTCTTACCTTGGGTGGAACCCTGGCGGCTTTCAATGTGAGCGTGACCTGTGCCACCGCATCATTTGTTGAAGGCGGCACCACCATTTATATCTACGATATTGTTTCTAGTGCCAGTGGCGTAAATGGCGCAACCGTGGGCAGTCCGGATTATGTCGAGCGCGTTATCAGCGCACGGCTGGGTAAATAACTGGGACCAGCTCTAGAGAATTTAAAGCCACTTCTCCAGCGTAGCTTATTCCCACGATCAAAAATACTGCGGCTATGATACCCAATACTATCCACAGTGCAGTCACCAGCATTGCGTTTCCCTGGGATCTTTCTTCAAAGTTAATTCTGCGTTCCTTTTCTGGCATTACAGTCATACGTCTCATGGTTTCCTCTGTCTTGGGTATAGTTGCGCTTGTGCCGAGTATGGGCGGCCTATAGTGAAAATAAGTTTATATATCCCGCGCCAGGGCCTCCGTGTGGTGGCGCACATAAAGCCTGCTGGGCGGCAAGAATAGGTATAATTCTTAAAGTCCATCTCATCTCTTTCAATGAATCATATCTCTGCTCCTATGCTCAGCTTGCTGCTGGGCTTGCTTGCTGTAGGCGGGTTTGCGCCTTTTTCCTTATTTCCGCTGCCGGTAGTGGTGCTGGCCATATTGTTCTGGCAGTGGCAACACACTTCCGGTAAATGGGCCGTAGCGCGGCTGGGCTTTGCTTTTGGTTTGGGGTTGTTCGGCGCAGGCGTGGGCTGGATTTTTGTTGCAATGCATGACTATGGCGATATGTCCTTTGTTGCAGCGCTGTTGGCGACCACTCTATTCGTCGCGTTTTATGCGCTATTCCCCGCCCTGGTGGCGTATCTCCAAACCAAATTGCCAGCCCCTACCTGGGTGCGTTGGGTGTTATACATGCCTGCCTTATGGGTGTTGCTGGAATGGCTGCGCGGACTCATTTTTACCGGCCTGCCCTGGCTTGCGCTGGGCTATAGCCAAGCCGCTGCCAGTCCACTGGCGGGCTATGCGCCTTTGTTCGGCGTTTATGGCGTATCGCTGGCAGTCGCGGTGAGCGCGGGTTTGCTGGCTAACCTATATCAGGCTCGCTGGAGTAAGTCCGGCAGACTGGCGCTGCTGGCATTAGTGTTGCTGTGGGGCGCGGGTGCTGTATTGCGTACCGTGGAATGGACACAAGTGACAGGTGGGCCTTTTCAGGTGAGTCTGGTGCAGGGCAATATTCCGCAAGAGCTCAAGTTCCGTGAAGAGAAATTGGTAGACACACTGGAAACGTATAGACGTTTAGTGCTACAAAGTTCGGCGCGTTTGATCGTGTTGCCGGAAACAGCATTGCCTATGCTGCGCCATGAATTACCGCCGACTTAT
>JAUSKS010000226.1 GCA_030646595.1 Gallionellaceae bacterium
AGCGCCGCGCGCTGTATCGCCTCAGTGTTCATTTGTTCGGTATAAAAACGATAGGCGTTGCCGCCTTGCCGCTTGGCACGATACATGGCTATGTCTGCGTTGCGCAGCAATTGATCTGGGTAAATCGCGTCCGCAGGGTAGAGGGTGATGCCGAGACTGGTGGCGAGAGACACCTGGCACTCGCCCAGATCAAAAGGCTGCTTGAAACAATCCAACACTTTTTGCGCAATGCCAGACACCATTTCGGCTTGCGCCACCTCGCTCAGCACGATGATAAATTCATCGCCGCCCAGGCGGGCCAGCATATCCTCGTCACGCAGGCAAGTCTGTAGCCGTAGCCCTATTTTTTTCAGCAGTGTATCTCCCGCCTGATGGCCCTGTGTGTCATTGATATTTTTGAAGCCATCAATATCCAGCAGCAACACTGCCCCTATGCGTTGGTGGCGTATCGCGCTGCTAATAGCTTGTTGTAGCTGCTCGTTCAATAGCAGGCGGTTGGCCAGGCCGGTGAGTACATCATGATGAGCCAGGTATTGGATGCGCGCCTCGTTTTGCTTGCGCTCGCTGATGTCGCGGAACACCAGCACCGCACTGATTATCTCGTGACGCTCCGGCATAAGGGTAGCCGTGTATTCTACGATAAAAGCGGAGCCGTCCTTGCGGCGCAATAGTCCTTCGCACAGCGTAGTTTGCACGTCCCTAGTTTGCATATCCTGGGTTTGCAAGCCCAGCAAGGGGCCAATACCACGCCCAACTGACGGGCGTGGTATATGCAAAAAGTTGGACAACAATTGGCCTAGCAGCTCATTCATCGCATAGCCCAGCATGGCAGCAGCAGCGGGGTTGATAAAAGCAATTCTGCCGTGCTCGTCCAGGCCGCACACACCTTCACCGATGGCGCGCAGAATCAATTCATTGCGATGTCTGAGACTTTCCAGCTCCGCCTGGATACGACGGTGTTCGCGCTCGGCCCGCACCTCATTCATCTCGCGCCGCAAGCTGGGTACCAGCCGCGCCAAATTGGATTTGGCGATAAAATCACGCGCACCGGCGCGCATGATCCGCGCTGCTGTCTCATCGCCCACGGCACCCGACACCATGATTAAAGGGATGTGGTTGCCACGCTCTTTGAGCAATTCCAGTGCCTTTGGCACGCTGAAATGCGGCATGGAATGATCGGCAATAATGATGTCCCATGCTTGCCTGTCCAGCGCCAGACGCATGGCTTGCGCGCTATCTACACGCTCCCACACGGGCGTATAGCCGCCATCTTCCAGCGCCAGCACAATCAGTTCGGCGTCGTCTGGCGAATCTTCCAGAATGAGTACATGTAGGGGTTGGTTCATATCTATTTCACGCCTGGGTCCGATGGCACTTCATTGAGCAGCAACCAATACAGTCCGAGCTGGCTGACTGCCTGGGCGAATTGATTAAAATCCACCGGTTTGCGCACATAGCTGTTCACCCCCAGATCATAGCTCCTGACTAAATCTGATTCCTCTTTCGAGGAGGTCAGGATTACCACTGGTAGACGACGTGTGCGCGGGGTTGCGCGTACCTGGCGCAGCACCTCTAGTCCGTCTACCTTGGGCAATTTCAGGTCAAGCAGAATCAGTTGCGGCAAGGCCGCCGTGCTAAGCAGGAGTTCGAGTGCCTCGGCACCGTCGTGGGCAACGATGATTTTATTGAGCAGATTAATTTCGGAAAACGCCTCCAGCGTTAACTCCACATCGTCTGGATTGTCTTCGACTAGCAAGATGGTTTTTTTCATGGTTACCTCCTAAGGGTATCTCTAAAAATCCAAACTCCGTCGCGATACTGCGTTGCTCACAAAAATTACTCCTTACATATTAAATATATGCGGCGTCGCAATTTTTTGCTCGCGCCTTGTCTCGCTTAGGATTTTGAATTTTTAGAGATACCCTTGATTGCCTGCGGTGCAGGGATGGTAAAGTAGAAGGTCGCACCCTGCTCCACTGCGCCTTCTGCCCAAATGCGCCCGCCGTGGCGGTGCAAGATACGCTGTACGGTGGCTAAGCCTATGCCGATTCCTTCAAATTCGGTGTCGTCATGCAGGCGCTGAAACGCACCGAACAATTTACTGATGTAGCTCATATTGAAACCGCTGCCGTCATCGCGCACGAAATACACCTGCTCTCCCGCCAGATAAAGATAACCAAATTCGATAGTTGCTTGTGCATGTTTGGAGGTAAATTTCCAGGCGTTGGATAATAAGTTCTGCAAAACAATTTGCAACAAGTGTGCATCCCCTTGCACCAGCAAACTGTCCTGGATAATGAACATCACCACGCGTTGCGGTTGCATTTGCTGTAGCTCTGCCGCGATACTGCTGGCTAGCGCACTGAGATCAACGACCTCATGCCGCATCTCGCTGCGTGTCACGCGCGATAGCGCGAGCAGGTCATCAATGAGCCGCCCCATGCGCTGTATGCCCGCGCGTATACGTTGCAAGTAATGCTTGCCACGCTCATCCAGTTGATCCGTGTATTTGTTGAGCAGCGCCAGACTGAAACCATCTATGCCACGCAGCGGGGCGCGCAAATCGTGCGAGACAGAGTAACTGAAAGCTTCCCATTCACGGTTGGCATTCGCCAACTCGGCGGTGCGGTGCGCTACCTGTTGCTCTAATTCCAGAGCGATGGAATTAAACAGTCTATGCATCGGACGTGTGATACCACGCACAACGATTAACACAGCCAGAAAAATCGCAGTGAGCAAGGACAACAGAGTGAGCAATAAAGCTATGAGCCGCACATGTTGATAGTACGTAATGCGTGCTTGCAATAGTACATCCAGTTCCGTGACCGCGATTTCCCATAAATTGTAGCTGGATAATAGTGCTTGCTGCGCACTAGCTTGGTATGTGCTGAGTCCGACAGCAGCGGAACCAGACACAGCCAGACGTTTATTAAGTTGAATAAAATTATCCATGTGCGTGGCAACCTCTTCTAACAAAGAGAGTGACAGATTTATTTTTAAGGAATCACTAATCCCGTAGAAATTAGCGTCTTCATTAAACACGGTGTACAGATCCGTATTGATGCGATCCAGCCCCGATTGCTCCAGCAAGGCAGCATAAATGTGCAACTGCGTTTGTTCTTGCGGGCTGATATTTTTTTGCGCCAATACCCGCTGACCATAGGATTGCACTTCCTGCAGCCTATCCTGCATTTGTGGCAAAGCCAGCAGGGTGATATCCACTAAATAAAAACTATCCAGGGCAGGGTCAACAATCAGACTGGAAGTATCCCCGATATAGGTAATCAAGCTGCGCACTTTGGCTATCAGATGATCGTGCAATTTATCGCGATAAGCTACACCAGGTGCGGCAGCCTTGATCTGCGTCCATTCTTGTTGCAGGATTTCCGGGCGCAAATGCTGCCGCACGCGTTTAGCCAAGCCAGCCGTTGTTGTTTGAAGCCTCTCGCCTAACTCCTGATTCACCTGCTTGAGCACTTTAAAATCCGCATCCAGTTGCTGTGCCATATTAGCTATATGTTGCTGTGTCAGATCGGCTATTTGGTTTTTTGCGCCAAGATGATCACTGCTCAAGAGGTAACTGGCTTGCTTGTGGTCGGATAAGTGCTGTAACAATTTTTCCAGCGTCCGTTGATACTGGTTGCCATAGATTTCCATGCGCGCCAGCTGGATGTCTTTGTTGATTCCACTAACCATCAAGAACAGCAATACCGCAATCGGCAGACTGAAAGTGCCGCATACAAGCGCCAGTTTATTGGCAATACGAAACTGTATGAGCATCTGTGTCGCCTCTCCAATAGTATTAGCAGGAGCGTGGTCGTTCTTTACAGGGTCTGAGAAATATCGCTGCTAAAATGCAAACCGGCGCGGCGTGAAAAAGTATTGAGATAAGCGTGAATTTCCATCTGCCACTCTGCCGGGGCTGGCATCAGCGGAGGATGTCGGGTCAGATGGATGTGATTGCGCAAAAGCGCCCTGATTCAGCAAGGCAATAACACTCAGCCCGGAAAACCCTGGCCAGTCTGGCATATTCATAGTGCCGTTGCGGTCCATAAACTGCTCCTTGTTGGGAGCTGCATACAAGCCCGGCGGAATTCAAATGCACACACCGGACGCAAACTCTACTCCGACCCTTGTCAAAGTGTCAATTAAGGCAGCCCCCTGCATGCGAACCCAGCCATAGCTACACAGGAGGTACCCGCCTCCAGCAATGCAAATACAAACCCAGCATAATTAAAGCTGTCCCGATCCAGACATGCAATAATACCTTTTCATTATTCAGCCCATGCCCCAGCAACAAGGCCATTACCGGCGTAATCAAAGTAATCAGGGCCACCCGCCCGGCTTCCAGATGCTTAATCATGTAGTAATACAAGGCAAAACCCAGCACCGATCCGAATAGCCCCAAATACACGATCGCAGCTTCGACGCGCACAGGTAAAGAGATTGGCCAATGGCCATCGGCCAGCCACCAAACTGCAAAAAACAAGGGTAATGCCACTAATAGGCTACCTAAAGTCGTGGCCAAGGGTGGGCTATCATCCCCTACGCGTTTGATTCCTACCAATCCCAATGACTGCATGATTACCGCGCCGAATAGTGCCAGCAGCCCCAAAGGAGCGCCTGCTCCCAAGGAAAAGCCGCCATAAAACACCAATAGCAGCCCGGCAAAACCCAGCAACATTCCTATTATTTTGTTGGCTGTCAGCGCTTCTTCTTTCAGCCACCACACTGCACCCAGGCTGGTAATCAAGGGAGACAGGCCAAACAACACCGAGATCATGCCGGAGCTAATATATTGCGCCGACCAATAGGTCAACGACATCGCACCAAACATGCTCAGCCCGCTGACCAGATAACTGTAGCGCGCTTTAGTATGCAGCGGAAAAGGAATGCGTAGCACTACCATCAACCCGCCACATAGCAACACACCTAAGGTCATACGGGCCAGCACCGCAAAGCTGAAACCTGCTCCCAGGGCACTCCATTGAATAGCCAGCGGCGTGGTAGACCAGATCATAATGACTACAACAAATGCGGCTGGAAGTGACATGCTTATTCCTCATTCTAAAAAGAAAAGCCACAGAATGATCTGTGGCCTTGTGGAAACGCTGCTGCTTAAAATATCTACCTATACATTTCCAGACCACGCAAAGAAAACCGCGCCACCCAGCGCAGGTGCGCGCTGACGCAGACCAGGGCCAAGAGCATGGAGGCCAAAAACATGGAGGATAGAGAGTTCATATCCAGATTATGAGGGTACGCTACAGACAGTGTCAACGCTCAGGTAGAATACATTTTTAATTGTATATAATCTCCAATGGCCATTCAGTGGTTTCCTGGGCACATGACTTCGGCGCGCAAGCAAGCAGCCGAGACTATGGAGCGCATAGACGTAGTCATCGAAGTGCTTGATGCACGCGTACCCGAGGCGGGCAGCAATCCCTTGATCAAGGAACTGCGTCTGCACCGGCAACGTCCTTGTCTTAAAATTCTCAACAAAACGGATCTGGCAGATCCCGCTGCAACCAAGGCGTGGCTTCATTTTTATAACACGCAAAAAAATGTCCAGGCAGTTGCCTTGTCGTGCAAAAAACCGGGCGATGTGGCCAAGGTTCCGCGCTTATGTGCAGCACTGGCTCCACATCGCGGCACCAGCCTCAAACCGCTGCGCATGATGATTATGGGCATTCCCAATGTGGGTAAGTCCACCCTGATGAACGCGCTGTTGAAACGACGGGTCGCCTTGGTGGGCGATGAACCGGCCATTACCAAAAGCCAGCAGAGTTTTGATCTCAACGATCATATGACTTTGATTGATACCCCCGGCTTGATGTGGCCCAAAATCGAGTACCCCAGTGATGGCCTGATGCTGGCTGCCAGCCATGCGATAGGGCGCAATGCCGTGATCGACGAAGAAGTCGCGATTTTTCTGGCTGATCTGCTATTAGCGCATTACCCTGCTTTATTGAACGAGCGGTTTGGCTTTAATGTGCAAGGTATGGATGGAGCAGATGTCATCGCCGCCATTGCCAAACGGCGCGGATATCGCCTGAAGGGTGCACAGCCTGATCTGGAAAAAGCGGCATTAATGTTATTGCAGGATTACCGCACCGGCGCTTTGGGTCGTATCAGCCTGGAGACACCCGCAAGTCGGTGTGCCATTATCAATGCACCGTCTGCGTCTGAAATTGGCTGAGCGTTTGATGCCCTTTTTGGATTTTCTGCATGATCCCGCCGTACGCGATCTGGCCTGGGCCATAGGCGCACCGAGTTTGCTGGATGCCAGCTATCCTGCTTATAGCGGCCATGTGGTGGACGATGACTGGTGTCGTTCGCAACTAGAAACCTGCGCCCCGTGGCTGATCGCACTGGATCAGCAAGCGCATGTCTTGCATGATTACCTGGCTGCACGTCCGACGCGCCGACTCGGCCATTATTTTGAATCACTGCTTGCCTTCTGGTTGGCCCGTGTACCCGATATGCATATTCTCGCCACCAATTTGCAAGTGCAAGATGCGCAGCGCACCGTGGGGGAATATGATTTTTTGCTGCGCGACGGTCAAGGCAAGCTTTGTCATTGGGAAGCAGCCGTCAAATTTTACCTGCAAGCCCAACCTCAACCCCAGCAGAAAAATTTTATCGGGCCAGGAGGACAAGACCGCCTCGACCTCAAACTGGATCGGATTTTTATTCACCAACTGGAATTAGGCCATAGTCCTGCCGGGCGCGCTGCGCTCCCAGGTGGACAGGTGCTTGATAAAACCCTGGCTTTCATCAAGGGCTATTTATTCTACCAAGCACCTCAGCCTTATCAGAATCTGCAAGCAGAAAGTATTTCCATCCCCGGTATCTCCGCTGCCCATTCTTCCGGCTGGTGGGTGCATTATCCGGTAGAAAATTTACCCCGGCTTGCTGCGGATAGTCATTGGGTCACCTTGCCACGCTTGCGCTGGCTGGCACCGCTACGCCTGACGGCGGATGCCGGGGTGATGCAACACAACGCAATAATTAATGCACTGACTGGGCATTTTGCCGCTTCGGATGATGCAGTGCAGGTGGCAGAAGTTACACAAGATGCTGCGGGGGAATGGCGCGAAGCCGCGCGCGG
>JAUSKS010000057.1 GCA_030646595.1 Gallionellaceae bacterium
GGAATAAAACGACCACTCGGTATGAGCGGTATGCGTCTGGAAGTGGAAGTGCATATCGTGAGTGGCGCAGTTGCGGCGGTGCAAAATATTATCAAGTGTGTGCATCGCTGCGGATTGGAAGTCCCACAAATTATTTTGCAGCCGCTTGCCTCCAGCAAGGCGGTGTTATCCGATGACGAACGTGATCTGGGCGTGTGCCTGGTGGACATCGGTGGCGGTACAACGGATGTGGCGGTTTTTACTGGCGGGGCAATTCGACACACAGCGGTGATTCCCATTGCGGGCGATCAGATTACCAATGACATTGCGATGGCGTTACGCACCCCGACCAAGGATGCGGAAGACATCAAGATCAAATACGGCTGTGCCTTGCGCCAACTGGCTGACGATGACCCCATCGAAGTGCCGGGCGTGGGCGAGCGCAGAACGCGCATGTTGTCGCGCCAAACCTTGGCGGAAGTAATCGAACCACGCGTGGAAGAATTGTATTCGCTGGTGCAGACCGAATTGCGTCGCAGTGGCTTTGAAGATTTATTGTCTTCCGGAATTGTTATTACCGGCGGCAGTGGTGCCATGCACGGTATGGTGGAACTGGGCGAAGAAATTTTCCACATGCCGGTGCGCCTGGGCTTGCCGCGCTATGTAGGTGGTCTGGCTGATGTCGTCAAAACTCCGCGCTTTTCTACCGGGGTCGGCTTATTGCTCTATGGGCTGGAGCAATATCACCACCAGGAAGCAGTCCGTCTGCATTCAACTTCTTTCAGTGATGTGCTGGGCAGAATGAAAGCATGGTTCCAGAGAAATTTTTAGCAAGTTTTGGTTTTATATTTTAATTATTAAAGGAGATAACAATGTTTGAAATCGTGGATACGCAACTACAGGACGCCGTCATTAAAGTCATAGGCGTAGGCGGCTGCGGCGGCAATGCCGTGGACCATATGATAGAACAGGGTGTGCAGGGCGTGGAGTTCATCGCCATCAACACTGATGCCCAGGCACTCAAGCGCAACAAGGCACGCACCCAGTTGCAAATCGGTGCCACCATCACCAAGGGGCTGGGCGCAGGTGCCATCCCCGACGTGGGCCGCGCCGCTGCTGAAGAAGACCGCGAACGTATCGCCGAACTGATCAAAGGCGCGAATATGATTTTTATCACTGCGGGCATGGGCGGCGGCACGGGTACCGGGGCTGCACCCATCGTGGCGCAGGTCGCCCGGGAAATGGATATTCTGACTGTAGCAGTGGTGACCAAGCCTTTTGCCCATGAAGGCAAGCGCATGCGCCTGGCTCAAACGGGCATAGAGGCATTATCGGAATATGTGGATTCACTCATCATCGTACCGAATGAAAAACTGATGACCGTACTCGGTGAAGACACGACCCTGCTGGATGCCTTCCGTTCTTCCAATGGCGTATTGCAAGGTGCGGTAGCGGGTATCGCCGAGGTCATCAACGTACCGGGTTTGGTGAATGTAGATTTTGCCGACGTGCGCACCCTGATGTCGGAAAATGGCATGGCCATGATGGGCTCGGCCACCGCTTCCGGCCCGGATCGTGCCAAGCGCGCCGCCGAAAGCGCCATGTCCAGCCCCTTGCTGGAAGATGTTAATCTGGCCGGAGCACGCGGTGTGCTGGTTAACATCAGCTCCAATAGCAGCTTGACCTTGCGCGAATATAAAGAAGTCACCAACAGCGTGCAATTCGCCGTGGAAGATGCCACGGTTATTGTCGGTTCTGTCTTTGATGAAGGCATGGGTGACGAACTGCGTGTGACCATCGTCGCCACCGGTTTAAGTTCGCTGGAGCGCAAGCAAGCCAAACCTGAATTGGTTTATGGATTACGCACCGGCACCCATGATGAACCTGTGTCTGTGGTCAATTACAAAGAACTGGAAATGCCTGCGGTAATGCGCAATGGTCGGCACCGTGAGGCGGTGGAAGCGATGAAACAATCGGGAGTGGATACCCTGGATATTCCGTCGTTCTTGCGTAAGCAGGCCGATTAATTTTTAAAGGTAGCCATTTGCCAGTGCTGTGTTTGAGCTGAATAAAGTGGCCGTGCTAAACTGCGTACCTGAAATTTGATTAACTGGTTTGATTTGACTGGTTTGATTTGACTGGATAGCTGCGACATGGTTAAACAACGCACTCTGAAAAATTCAGTGCATGCGACCGGAGTCGGCTTGCACACGGGCGAACGGGTGGACCTGACGCTACGCCCTGCCCCTACCAATAGCGGCATTGTTTTTCGTCGCGTGGATTTATCACCTGTGGTCGAAATTCGCGCTGAAGCGCATGCGGTGCATGACACCCGCTTGTCGACCTGTCTGGAAAAAAATGGGACGCGTGTGGCAACCATAGAACATTTGATGTCTGCCTGTGCCGGACTAGGCGTGGATAATGCCTATGTAGACCTGAACAGTGCCGAAGTGCCCATTATGGATGGTAGTGCAGGTACTTTTATTTTTCTGTTGCAATCAGCGGGCATCGTGGAACAATCGGCAACCAAGAAATTTATTCGCATCAAGAAAACGGTGGAAGTCAAAGATGGCGACCGCTGGGTGCGCTTCGAACCATTCAATGGTTATAAATTAGGCTTCACCATCAACTTTACCCATCCCGTTTTTGCCACGACCAAACAGGAAGTGAATGTAGACCTGGGTCTGCATTCTTATATCAAAGAAGTGAGCCGCGCCCGTACCTTCGGTTTTATGCAGGAAGTAGAAGCCATGCGCGCGCAAGGACTGGCACTGGGCGGCAGTCTGGACAACGCTATTGTGATGGACGAATATCGTGTCATCAATCCCGATGGATTACGTTTTGATGACGAATTCGTCAAACATAAAGTGCTGGATGCCATAGGTGATCTATACCTGCTGGGATACCCCCTGATCGGCGCTTTTTCCGGTTACAAGTCTGGCCATGCCCTCAACAACGCGCTGTTACGTGCCTTGCTGGCGGATGAGCAGGCGTGGGAATTTTCCACCTTTAGCAAGGTGGATGAAGCGCCTGCATTTTTGCGCCTGCAGTTACAGGCTGCTTAACCCAGACATGTATGCTCATCCTGCGTTTAGTACTGATTCTGGCAGCAATCTCCATCGTTCTAAGTGGCGGCTTATTTATACTCACCCGTAATCGCCGCTATCTCAGCCTGGCCTGGCAAATCGTCCGCTTACTGATTTTTCTATTATTGATATTCGGTCTGCTTTTTCTGCTGGAGCGTTATGCGCTGGTAGCTTGGCGCATCCTGGTTTAACCTACAAAATGCAGTTCAAGCCACAGAGATCACAGAGGACACAGA
>JAUSKS010000230.1 GCA_030646595.1 Gallionellaceae bacterium
CAGCGATTGCGCTCGGCAAAACGCGAGTACATGCGAAATAAATCGCCGGCAAATAATGCGGCCTCATCACCACCCGTGCCTGCGCGCACTTCGAGAAATACATTGCGATCATCGTTGGCATCTTTGGGTAGCAATTGTTTCTGCAAATCAATTTCGATTTGCTGCAAGCGTTCGCGTCCTTGTTTCAGTTCGGCATCCGCGAACTCTTTCATTTCGGGATCGTTTGCCATTTCTTGCGCGGTGGCCAAGTCTGCCGTGCAAGATTGATAGGTGTGATAAAGCGTGACTACTGGCTCCAGTTCCGCGCGTTCGCGGTTGAGCTTGCGGTAGCTATCCATGTCATGCGTGGAATTTTCACTGCTTAACAGGCGGGTCACTTCATCCAAACGGTCGTCCAGTTGGGCGAGTTTGGCAGCAATACTAGGTTTCATTCAGGCGTATTTAAATGATAGATGCGATGCATCATATCGAGGAAAGCCTCGCGTTCATTGGCTTGCACCTGGTTCAGCGCGTGGGTGGGGGCATGCAGAAATTTGTTAGTCAGGCCATTGCTCAATATCTCCAATACCTTTTCCGGGCTTTCGCCTTTGGCCAGCAGGTGTAATGCTTTCTCCATTTCGTGGCGGCGTTGCCGTTCTGCATGGTCACGCAGTGCACGTATGGTGGGCACCACCTCGCGCGATTCCATCCAGTGTATAAAATCCACCACACCGGAATCAATAATGACTTCAGCTTCCTTGACTGCGCCCTGACGTGCATCCAGGCCATCTTTCACTACGTCAGCCAAATCGTCCACGGTATATAGAAATACATCGTTCAATTCGGCAACTTCCGCTTCGACATCGCGCGGCACAGCCAGATCAACGATGAACAAGGGGCGGTGTTTGCGCGCCTTGAGAGCGCGTTCCACCATGCCTTTGCCCAATATCGGCAAGGGGCTAGCAGTACAAGTCACGATGATGTCGTGCCGCGCCAATTGTTCCGGTAATTCATTCAGCGTAATGGCATGGCCATTGATGCGCTGCGCCAGCACTTGGGCGCGCTCTATGGTGCGGTTGGCGATGGTGATGTGCTTGGGGGATTTGGCGGCGAAATGCACGGCATTAAGTTCTATCATTTCGCCTGCGCCAATAAATAACACGCGTTGTTCGGCGATGCTGGGGAATATGCGCTCGGCCAGCTTGACTGCGGCGGCAGCCATGGAAACCAGGTTGGCACCGATCTCGGTTTGTGTACGTACATCCTTGGCCACTGAAAACGTGCGCTGAAATAATTTATGCAGTAGAAAACCCAGAGTGCCGGCCTGCTCTGCATAACGCACCGCTTGCTTCATCTGCCCCAGAATTTGCGGCTCGCCCAGCACCATGGAATCCAGCCCGCTAGCTACACGGAAGGCGTGCTTTACTGCCTCATCGCGCGTCAAGGTATACAGATAAGGCTCAATTTCGCGCGACTCCATCTGGTGGTAATGGGCTAACCAGTTGACAATGCGTTCGGGCTCCTGCGTACTGCAATATAGCTCGGTGCGGTTGCAGGTAGAGAGTATGGTTGCTTCTTTGGCCGAGCCTTGTTCAACCAGATCGTGCAAAGCAGGTTCCATCGCCTCCGGATTGAAGGCGATCTGCTCGCGCACTGAGAGTGGCGCGGTTTGATGGTTGATGCCAAAGGTGAATAACTGCATATAAGCTAGGGTACCGCTGCTGGAAATCCAGATTGAACGGCAGAGATTATAGTGCTTAGCGGCTCTCTGTGCCAGCCACCAGCGCCACAGACACCAAGGCCTGTATTATTGCAGGCCTTGGTACTGATGGAATTACTTGGCAGTTTGCAACTGCGCCAGCGCCTGGTCTGCATCTTTACGCAAGGGGCTATCCGGCGATTTTTTGATAAATTCAGAGAAAGCCGTTTGCGCCTGCTTAATGTCACCCGACTCGGCCAAGGCCATCGCTTTTTCAAAAGCTACCAGCTCGTCAGCATCTACCGGGGTCTTGGCTGCTTTTTCGCCTTTCCAATAGGTATCATCCGCTGATACCTGGGCTCCGCGCACACCGCCGACCGCAGTGCTGGCATTCACTTTCTTTTGTGGCGCTAATAGTTCGATTTTCTTTCTGAGCTTGTCCCAGAAGCTGAGTGTACTGGTATTTTCTTCCGCCGCAAAAGCCTGCGAAACCAAGGCCACAAGTAGTAGCAGCAACATGACAACTGATTTTCTCATGATTTTCTCCTTAAATAGTAACCACGACAACCTTTACAAGGTATTCAACAATTCCAAGGCCAAAGCCTTGTATTTTACTTTCATGGAGGGATCCAGCTTTTGCGCTTTGACAAAAGCTGCTTTGGCTTTTTTCGTGTCTTTCACCACTTTATAGGATTTTGCCAGGTTTACCCAGATATAAGGGTCTTCCGGATTCGATTGAGTCGCGGCCAGATAGTTCTTTTGTGCATCCTGAAATTTATCGTCCATCATGAACAAATTGCCGCGGTTATTCAGCGCTGCCGCATTTTTTGGCTGGGTAGCCAGTACCTTATCAAAATATTTCATGGCCTCCTTGCGGTCTCCTACCTTGGCCAGAATAATGCCCAGTTGTAGATGAGCATCCATATCAGCAGGATTCTTGGCGATGGCCTGCAAATAGCCGCGCGTCTTGGTCTGGGAGCTGATTTTCAGTACCGATAGCGCTTCGCCAGGAAATCTTTTTTCGATTTCTGCGGCGGTCACTTCCCGTGGCTTCAGCGCCGATTCAGGCAGGCTGGCGGGTTTATAGGTATCCCATGCGTTATGTACATCGAGCAAGGTCAGTCCCTTATCTTTCCATTTATAGTAATTGGCAGCACCTGTCTCCCATGCCTTGACGAATGAGCTGCCCACCACCGTGGTTTCCACCGGTATCCACAACTTGTTGTCGTGTATCACATACATATCATCCATGGTGTAGCCGTCGGCATCGGCAGGAATACCGGTAGCAAACATCATGAACATATGCCCCGGCACTTCCACCACCAGAGTGGAAATACCCATGCTCTCCAGCGCCGCCGAATAGAATGCTACCAGGTCATCACAATCGCCTGACTTGCGCTCCAGCGTTTCGCGTGGGTACTGGATGTAGTCCACAAAATCCGTTTTGCCGGAGGTAACTTGATAGGGGTTGGTGGGATCGGGAATATAAGTAACGCCCAACACGCCCAAGGCATCAAATAAAACCGCTGCCGATTGCGATTCGTCTTTGGTTTCCGTGGATTGCGTAATCACCGCGCGCACAAAATTGATGATAGGCGGATCCTTGGGCGTGACAAACGTGGCAAAACGACCATGATCATCCCAGATCAGCCTGTGCTTTTCATATACCTTGACGCTGGGATTCTTGCTGTAGACGACCATCTGTCCATTTTCGAAATAGCTGGCCTCTATCATGGCTGTCACCGAGCCGTCTTCCGTCATGGTCAGGATGCTGTTATTGAACACCGCCATCAAATTGACTTCTTCGCTTTGTCCGGGCAATAGTTGGTCAATGTTCCCCTCGGTGGGGAAATCCATAAAACCTTTCAACACGAAATTTACTTTGATTTTTTCTATCGTTTTGTCGGTGTTATTGATCAATTTAACCCGGCCTATACCACTTTTTTCATAAAGTTTGTAAGAACCAGAAAAGATGTCCATCAATTTGACTACCTCGATGTCCAGTGGCGCTTTATTGAATACCAAGGTGGTGGCAGTAACCGGGAATTTGTCCGATTCAATACCATCGGTACTCAAACTGGAAATGTAGTAAGTATATTTTGTATTCGGCGCAAGTCCATCCTGGGTAAATTCCGGTGTGACGGTTTCACGTATTTTGGTAAAACCATCGGCATTTTTTTGGTAGATCACATAAGCACGAAAATACGGTGAATCGACAGGCTTCCAGTTCAGTTTAACTTGCCATAAAGAGGGTTCCACCAACACATTGTCCAATGTTGGTGGTGCATATTTCTGCGGGGATGCGGATACCATTTCACTGCTTGCCCCTTCGTAGCCATAGTGGGTTTCCGAAGTGATACGGTAATAGTAAGTTTCGCCTGCATCCAGGCCCTGATCAGTAAATTGGTTGAGCGGGCTGGCGGCAATGCGGGTAAACGGGGCATGTTCACCCTTGGCACGGTATATTTGATATTGCTTGACATAAGGCAAGGGAGAGGCTGCCCAACGCAGGTCAACTGCATGCACGGCACCGGCCGCGACTAGTTGTTCTGGCGCTTTAGGTTTGTGTAAAGTAGCCAAAATCTGTGCCCGCTTGTTGCCTTTATCGGAGATGATAAAACGTGTGTTATCCAGGGAGACTATATCTTCAGGCTCATCGAATTCACCCACTCCTTCCCCTTCTGCACCGAATGAACGCAGATATTTTCCCAGACTGGAATAAACCTTGACCTGATTTGCATCCAGTACCAACACTTCATCATGGGTGGCCATCAATGCTGTCGGTTTGACCAGGTTATCCGGTGTTTCGCTGTTCGGTATTTTGCCAAACTCATTTATTGCCAGACCCGTGGCGGAGTAGCTGGAAACCATGGAACGGTTTTTGTCCAATACATAGAGGTTATCGTGCGGATCAAGCGCAATCGCGATAGGGTTGATAAGTTTGGCAGAAACACTATTCCGCACCACATATAAAAATACGCCTTCAGTATTGAAAGCCTGTACCCAACTATTTCCCCGGTCGGCGATGAACAAGGTGCCGGTGCTGGAAACGGCAATATCGGTCGGGTCATCGAATTGCCCAACGGCGCTTCCTCGAGTACCAAAACTGGTGAGTATGTTTCCGCTGTCATCCAGTTTTACCACGCGCATTTTTTTCTTGTCCAGTACCCACAGCGCGCCATTTTTATCTACCGTTAGCGCGATCGGTATCAGGTCATTCATCTTGATTTTTCCAGCTACCGTGCCGTTGCGGATTTGCAGAATGGTTTTACTGTCGGTATCAATTCCGTACACGGTGTCTTTGCCATTCCAGGCGATTTTCCCTACCGTTGCTGGAATGGTTTGTTGCCATTGCACTGATATGCGCGAGCGGGATTTAGGCGGGCTTGCAATCGCGGGTTCGGCTTCGGCCATAAAGATATTCATGACCCCTTTTTTGCTGTCCCCGACCAGAACCTGATGGTCTTTACCAGCAGCCAAGCCGGTTATGCTTTTGAATAATGCGCGGCCCTCTCCTTTGGCACCAAAGGAATAAATCAGCTTGTCATTCAAGTCATATTTATGAATAGTCAATGACTCTTTATCTGCCACATAAATACTGTCGGTGGACATGCTGAATGCCAGCGCTTTGTTTGCCGACAATTGTTTTAGATACGCCCCATCAGGGCTGTAAACTTTGATTCGCGCATCATCCCTATCCAGCACATAAATCTGACCCAGGGCATTGATCGCAATGTCGGCAGGTTCCATCACCTTATAGGGCAGCTTCTTTTCTTTCAGGGTTTTGTTTTGCGGGGCACTGTCAATTTCCAGCGTGGTCAAAAAAACACCATTGTTACCGTACAACTGTATGCGTTTATTGCCACTATCGGCCACATAGACGATGCCTTCGTGTACGGCAATGCCATGCGGCGAACGCAACTGGCTGGCATCGCTACCCTTGGTACCAAAGCTGGCTTTGTATTTTCCTTCCAGGGTAAACATGGCGACCCGGTTGGTTTCGCTGTCCACTACATAAATCGTGCCCTCTGCTACGGCTACAGCTTCAGGCTGTTCCAGCACCGGCTTCCCTTTTTGATCCTTTGCTTGCAGCGTAAATAGCAAATGCCCTTCTTTATCCAGGGTATCAATAGCGCCCTCTTTTCTGGCGAAATAAAAATTCTCGCCGTTATAACCCAATAATTTTTTTGCGCCGCCAGTGGTGACTTCTTTGATGAAATTAACTTTTTGCGACCCCGACGAAGCGCTAACACCCGGTGTCTCGGCATAAACTGCCAGGGTTGATAAAAGCAAGGGGCTCAGTAAGGAAAAGATTGCAAGCTTGATTATTCTCATAATAAATACCATCCAGTAAATAGCAGGGAAGTTGGAATAAATATTATTTATCTACCCGATTAAACACCCCGTCCCAATCTGCAGCAGGGGGAAATTGCATGAAGTACAGGCAGCGCTCTATGTATATTTTACAAGGCTGGTCAGCAGGGTGGGCAAGCAACATAGAGGAAAAATATTCTTTTGCCTCTGCCCACTTTCTGGCTCGATACAGTGCCAATGCTACACCGAACTGCTCAGTCAATTCATTCCGCTGGTCGGACGGCAAACCTGTCAATTCATATACTGCGACTGGCTGCTGTTTTCCCAGCATGCGGATTGTATCCAGTTCGCGATAGCTATAGGTGTCGCGTGTCACTTGATAAGTGTTCCAGCCCACCAGAAAATCCACCCCATAATATTTGGCGGTTCCTTCCAACCTTGCCGCCTGATTAACCGTATCACCAATAACGGTGTATTCCATTTTCTTACCGTGCAAGCCAATATTCCCTGCTACCACCTCACCGGATTGCACCCCACCACGAATTATAAAGGGTTCGATTCCTTCCGTGAGCCACTGCGCATGCAGCGCTGCCATGGTTTTCTTCATATCCAGAATACAAGCCATGGCTAGTTTGGCATGGTCGGTTTGGGCTAGTGGCGCGCCCCAATAAGCCATGATGCCATCGCCGATGAATTTGTCTACGGAGCCATCCCATCGTTCGATTACCCGCACCATCGCACCCAGATATTCATTCAAGCGGGTTACTACTTCCTGCGGAGTATGCCGTTCGCTGAAAGCGGTAAAGCCTTTGACATCGGTGAAGAGAATAGTGATTTCCTTGTTATCGCCGCCAATTTTTACGGCATCGGGTTCTTTCTCCAGTCTGGCTACCAGCTTGGGGGACAGGTAACTGGAAAACATAGTTCGCATCATGCGCGCGCTACGTTCCAGCACCAGATAGCGGAAACTGCCGCCGATCAATAAAGCCGTGAATGCGGCCAGGGGTGGATAAATCATGCTTACCCAGTGGCCTTGCAGGAAAAGCTGATAAGTGAGCCATATATAGCCGGAGGACAGCAAGATCGTCACCGGGATGGCACCATACAAACGTATGCGCTGGGTCAGATAAAAAGTGAGCAAGCCCATGATGACAATCAGTGAAATATCAAGCAGCGCTTCCAACCCGGTCTGGTGGATAAAGCGACCGCTCAAAATATTGTCAGCAACAGTGGCATGCACCTCAACTCCAGGAGTAGTGCCACTGAAAGGGGTGACCCGCATGTCATAAATACCCAGCGCTGTGGCACCTACAAACAGCACCTTGCCCCGCAATAGCGCAGGGTTTATGCGGCCATGCACAATATCGGTAACAGAAAATCGCGGGTAAATGCCAGGTGGGCCGGTGTAATTGATCCACATGGAGTTATCTTTTACCGGGATATGCCGTTCGCCCACCTGGATATCAAATTCATCGGGGATAAATTCTTTTTTATCCAGCACGGCCATTGCCCCCTTTAACCCCAGTGCAGGGACAAGCTTGCCATCCATTTCAATTAATAATTTATTGCGCCGGATCACGCCGTCCTCTTCAGGCGATAGATTAATGTGACCAATTCCCGTTGCGGCCCGCTCAATTTCTGGCAAGGTGCGGGTAGTACCCGTTACATGGAATTCTTTGTCCACATCGAACGCCACCGCCAGCACCACATTGCCAGCTTTCTTGACCGCAGCGGCAAAAGCTTTATCAATTGCTACCGTTTCGCGTTCCGGAAAAAATGCATCAAACAATACTGCCTTGGCACCCGCTTTGGAAAGCTGTTCCAGCAGAGGGCCATATTGGCTGCGTGTCCACGGAAAGCGGCCTAACTCGGCCACGCTTTTTTCATCAATGGCCACAATGCCAATATCTGCATGCGGCAGCAGGGGGCCGCGCCAGCTTTTAAAGCGCAGGTCATAGGTTTTTGCTTCGAAAGATTCCAGAAATAAATTCTGATTGTAATAGAGTGCGGTCACAACATAGACGGAAATAAAAGCGAGCAGAAACTGGACGGCCTTCATCCCTTTTCCGCGCAAATATTTATTTGCAGACAGGCGCATTGCTTTTATCCCCCCAAGATTTTATTTCAAGATATAGGCTGTATCGTCTGAGATAGCGCTTCATCATGACAATGAATTCATTTTATGACAAGCCTTATATGAGATTGCCCAAACAAATTCCGCAGCAAGGGAATTTCAGGTAATCTCAGCCCGTTTTTGGGATATTCATGGGCGTGCTTACAAGCCAGGCAGATTGATATGAACGTATTTGAGATTGATAAACGTGCGGTACGCCGCGCGTTTAATCATGCAGCAAAAAATTATGACGCAGTCGCCGTGCTGCAACATGAAGTATGCAGCCGTA
>JAUSKS010000246.1 GCA_030646595.1 Gallionellaceae bacterium
ACCTGCGACGGCTTCAGTACCCTGGCCCACCTTATTGTCTATTTTTTCAAGTTTTGTCACGACGGTTGCTCCTTCTTTATTAGAATCTTTATTGGATTGGGAAAATGCGAATTGGGTGGCTACTAGCATGCTGACCACGCATAGGCCAATATTTAATAACGCTTTGGTTCTATTCATAACGCGCCTCAATTAAAATGGGAGCCGCGATAATATCACTAAGCTGTTGTGCTGATAAGCCTATGTCTGCTATGGTGTCCGTATCGATGTTTCAATTTGAAAGGTGGTTAGCTGAATATGTACCGTCAAATTATTTTGTTCTTAACCTGCGTTTTCCTGTCCGCCTATCTCTCAGGCTGCGCTACTGAAAGTTCGCACGCATTAAATGTACCGCAGGTGAATGCGGCTAACTCGACCTACAACGGCGTTAAATCCACCTTGGTAGTGGGCAAATTTGATAATCGTTCCAGCTTCATGCGCGGGCTCTTTTCCGACGGTGTTGATCGCCTGGGCGGACAGGCACAGACTATTCTGATTGCCCACCTGCAGCAGTCCAATCATTTTTCGGTCATGGATCGCAGCAACATGAAAGAGTCAGAGTTTGAATCCAGCTTGAGTGGCAAAAAACAAAAGCTGAAAGGTGCTGATTATGTCATCACCGGAGATGTGACTGATTTTGGCCGCAAAGAAGTGGGCGATCATCAATTGTTCGGCATCCTTGGTCGCGGCAAAACTCAAGTGGCTTATTCCAAGGTCACCCTTAATGTAGTCAATGCCGAAACATCGGAAGTCATCTACTCAACCCAAGGCGCAGGAGAATATACGCTTTCCAATCGGGAAATTATTGGGTTCGGCGGCACCGCCAGCTATGACTCCACCCTCAATGGCAAAGTGCTGGACCTGGCTATCCGCGAAGCAGTAAATCGTCTGGTTGAAGCAGCCGACAAAGGCACATTGAAGCCCAGTAACTAGCAATGCGTTATAAAAAGATTTCATTGGCCATACTATTGGCCTCTTCAATGTTGGCAGGCTGCGCTCCCTCTCCCCCAAAACTGTATCAATGGGGAAGCTATGAGGAGCAGGTCTACGCCATGTACACCGACCCGGGCAAGGTGCCAGTTGAAACCCAGTTGCAAAATCTAGAAATGGATTATCAGAATATCCGGGCCAACAATGGGGCCGTGCCGCCGGGGTTTCATGCGCATTTAGGTTATTTGTATTTTCAAGTCGGCAAAACTGATCAGGCATTACAATCCTTTGCCACTGAAAAATCCCTGTTTCCGGAATCCACCGTTTACATGGATCGCCTCATTGCGCGGGTGAAACCTCAATGACCAACATTTTAAAGCGCATGATCTTGTGCCTGGTGCCCCTGCTCATCACAGCTTGTGCTACCCCCACCCAATACGACTACACTGCCTACCGGCAAAGCAAGCCGCACTCGATTCTGGTGCTCCCTCCGCTCAACAATTCCCCGGACATACAAGCCACCTACAGCGTCTTATCCACCGTCAGCCAACCCTTGGCGGAAGCCGGGTATTACGTTTTCCCGGTAGCATTGGTTGATCAGACCTTCAAGGAAAACGGCTTGCTGAATCCAGGTGAGATGCACCAAGCCCCGCTGAAAAAGATAAGAGAAATTTTTGGCGCAGATGCGGCGCTCTACATTACCGTCACCAAATACGGTGGCTCCTATCAACTACTCAGCAGCGATGTGGTAGTAGCAGCCCAGGCAACACTAGTGGACACCCGCACTGGGCAATTGCTGTGGGCAGGCATGGCCTCGGCTTCGGATGCGGAAGGAAATAGTAACAACGGCGGACTGGCTGGCCTGCTGGTTACTGCGCTGGTCAAACAGGTCATCAATAATGTTGCTGGTGACAAACAAAGCCATCGCATTGCCCGCATCACCAGCAACCGCTTATTCACACCCGGCCCAAATGGTTTACTGTATGGGCCCAGGTCGCCGCAGTACGAGCAACAACAATAAATTCCGCAGAGCCTCATCGCCATGAGCCAGAAACCCAACCCGTTTTCCACCAACGAACCCTGGAACCTGGTCGCCGAGGGCTATGCCGAGACCACCATGCAAATGCTGGCACAATATGCCGAGGAAGCCGTTGCCGCCTCCAGGCTCAAGCATGGCGCATTGGTGCTGGATGTCGCTTGCGGTCCCGGAACATTGGCGCTGATGGTCGCGCGTATAGCCAAAGAAGTGCATGGTATCGATTTCTCCACATCCATGCTCGCCATCTTCCAGCAAAATATTGAACGCGCAGGGCACAGCAACATCATCATCCAGCATGGCGACGCACAAGCCCTGCCCTACCCGGATAAAATGTTTGATGCTGCATTCTCGATGTTCGGTCTGATGTTCTTTCCGGATCGGCATAAAGGTTTTGCTGAAATTCATCGCACACTCAAACCAGGCGGCATCATCGCCGTCACCAGTTGGGCACCAGTGGATCAATCGCCAGCCATGCAAGCCATGTTTGGTGCCTTGCGCGCAATCAAGCCCGATCTGCCAGAACCACAACGCGCGGTGGCAACTTTAGAAAATCCCGAAGTGTTCAAACAGGAACTGCTGGATGCCGGATTCAGGCAAGTGGAAATCCGCAGCGTCACCAAGCCCTTTCCTGTCCCATCCATACCTGAATTCTGGGAAAGCATGGTCAAAGGCAGCGCACCGATTCAAATGCTGAAAAAAAGTATGGGCGAACCTGCATGGCAGGAAAAAGAAATCCTTGCCCTCAACTATCTCGCAGATAAAATTCCATCAACCCCCACTACGCTTACTTCCGATGCGTGGCTGGGGTTGGGGGTTAAATGACGGGCATGAATTTAAAATGGGGCAAGGCGGTATACTAAATACTGAAAATATAATTTTCCAACCAACGAGTTGACGCCATGAAGAAAATCTCAATCGCAAGCTTGTTGCTACTCAGCGTAACCGCTTGCATAAACACCAAAGTAACGCCGCTAATCGTGCCACCTGTGGTGGAACGCCCCCCAGCAAAAATCGCGCTAGCATTGGGCGGCGGCGCGGCGCGCGGCTTTGCCCATATCGGCGTGATCAAGGCGCTGGAGGCACAAGGCATCTCTGCCGACATTGTCGTGGGCACCAGCGCCGGTTCCGTCGTGGGGGCACTCTATGCTTCCGGACTCAACGGCTTTCAGATACAGGAACTGTCCATGAACATGAAGGAAGACCAGGTTCTCGACGGTTCCGGCTTATACCGATGCATTGCCGAAACGATCATCTCGGACAAGCGTGGTTGCATCAAGGGCCAAGCGCTACAGGATTTCGTCAACAAAAATGTCAAATACCGCCCGATGGAAAGTCTCGATAAAAATTTTGCCGCAGTCGCCACCAACCTGAGCACGGGTGAAATGGTGGTCTTCCGCACAGGCAACACCGGCGTGGCGGTTCGTGCCTCCTCTTCTGTGCCGGTGTTTTTCCAGCCCGTCACCATCAATGGCCAGGATTATGTGGATGGCGGGTTGGTCGCGCCAGTTCCGGCGGGCGTAGCGCGTACACTGGGTGCAGATTTTGTCATCGCCGTGGATATTTCAGACCGCCCGCAAGACAGAAGCACGGCTGGAATGTCTGACATCCTGTTGCAAACCTTCTCCATTTTCGGGCAGACCATCAATCGCCATGAACAAACCAGCGCCGATATTATTGTTCGCCCCGTTACATTCGGCCTCCCCTCGGCCGACGTGAGTGGCTACAATAAAGCCGTGCTCGAGGGGGAAAAGGCTGTCGCGAAAATTTTGCCGGAGCTAAAAGCCAAGCTGGCAACATTAAATGAGACACGCCATGTGGCAGGCATGCCGTGAAGGCTCAACGGGAGAAAAATAGAACTGGTACGCTTTATTCTTCCTTGACTGTTAAATTCAATACCGCCCCT
>JAUSKS010000254.1 GCA_030646595.1 Gallionellaceae bacterium
AGCGCCATGCCCACCAGCGCTGTCACCATGAAGGCAGCGGGGATGGCGGCCAGCAGATACCACTGAAAATGTTCCGGCGAATAATTGCGGAATAAATTTTGTACGGCGAAAGTAGTGTAAGCGCCTATCATCATCATCTCGCCATGTGCCATATTGATGACGCCCATCAGGCCGTAAGTAATGGCCAAGCCGAGTGCCGCCAATAATAAAATGCTGCCCAGGCTGATGCCGGTAAACGCCAGCCCGGCATATTCATAGGCGGCCAGGTGGCGGTCTATCTTGCGCAGCGCCAGTTCTATGGCAGCCCGCACTTCCGGGTCAGTTTCACCTTCCGCTGCCAAGCGAGATGACAACATCTGCTTGACGTTGGGATTACTGCTATTGCCTAGCGTAGTGGCGGCAGCCAGACGTAATGAAGCATCAGTGTTGTTAAGCAGGATGCTGGCGCGCACTTGCAGCAGCATGTTACGTATTTCCGGATCCTGTTCAGCCAGCTTGGCTTTTTGGATAAGGGCCAGCTTGCTGTCATCCGTGGCTGTGCCTTGCAGCGTTTTAGCGGCTTCCAGACGGGTTGTACGGTCGGGGGAAAATAATTTCAGCGCAGCGATGGCGGCATCCAGTTCGCCGCGCATGCGATTGTTGTTGACCACATCTTCGGCATTTTCCGGCAGCTGCATCGCTTGCCCAGTGGCTGGATCCGTTACCTTTTCCTCGCTAACCAGATAGACCTTGCCGTTGGCAATTTTTACCTGGTCATCCAGTAGATGTTGCAGGAAGGGTAAGGCAGTCTGATCGCCGCTGGCGATAACCTGGTTCAATGCAGCAATGCGATTATCACTCTCACCAATAGCCAACTGGGTAATTTCGCCCGTGCCCAGCGCCCATGCACCACTGCACCACAGGATAAAAATGAAAGTTGCTACCGATTTGCGCATGTAATTCCTTGGGGGGAAACTTTCTCAAGAGTATAAACAATGCCTATACTTTTATCGATTCTGCGTAAAAAAACCGCTGCAGCTGGTTAGCCGCAGCGGCACTAGGAGATACTAAAGTTTAATCGGGCTTGTCTGCTTTCTTGTCATTTCCGGCGATGAAGGGGCTCCACGGTTGTGCCTTGATCGGCCCCTTGGTTTTCCAGACCACGCTGAATTGACCATCAGCCTTTACCTCGCCTATAAATACCGGCTTGTGCAGGTGATGGTTGTTCACATCCATCTCGGCAACAAAACCGGACGGAGCCTTGAATTTCTGTCCGCCGGTCGCGGCAATGACTTTATCCACATCAGTGGTGCCGGCTTTTTCCACGGCCTGCTTCCACATATTGATGCCGATGTAAGTTGCTTCCATCGGATCATTGGTCAGCGGACGGCTGGCGCTGGAAAGATTTTTGGCCTTGGTGTAAGCGGCCCATTTTTTCTTGAACTCGGTGTTGGTTGGATTGTTCAGCGACATAAAATAATTCCATGCCGCCAGATGACCAACCAGCGGTTTGGTATCCACCCCGCGCAATTCTTCCTCGCCTACTGAGAAAGCAACCACCGGTACATCTTTGGCTTTCAGGCCTTGGTTGCCCAGCTCCTTGTAGAACGGCACATTGGAGTCACCATTGATGGTAGAGATAACTGCCGTTTTGCCACCGGCGGCGAATTTCTTGATGTCGGCAACAATGGTCTGATAATCGCTATGACCAAACGGCGTGTACTTCTCATCTATATCCTTGTCGGCCACGCCTTTGGATAGCAGGAAGGCGCGCAGGATTTTATTGGTAGTGCGCGGATAAACATAGTCGGTACCCAGCAGCACAAAACGCTTGGCCCCGCCGCCTTCCTTGCTCATCAGATATTCCACTGCCGGAATGGCTTGTTGGTTGGGTGCGGCACCAGTGTAAAACACATTTTTTTCCAGCTCTTCCCCTTCATACTGCACCGGATAAAACAGCAAGCCATTTAATTCCTTGAACACCGGCAGCACAGATTTGCGCGATACGGAAGTCCAGCAACCGAAGACCACAGCCACCTTGTCCTGACCCAACAATTGCCGCGATTTCTCGGCAAACAGCGGCCAGTTGGAGGCGGGGTCAACTACCACTGGCTCCAACTGCCGTCCCAGCACCCCGCCACTCTTGTTGATTTCTTCTATCGCCATCAGCGCTACATCCTTGAGCACGGTTTCGCTGATGGCCATAGTGCCGGACAAAGAATGCAGGATACCAACCTTGATTGGTTCCTTGTCTGCGGCCACAGCGGGTTGAATGCCGCTTGCTAAAAAGGCAATGCTGGCGGTAATGGCAACCAGGGTTTTGATAAAGATACGCCTATTATTTTGCATATATATCTCCTATGGATTTTGTGATGAAGGATTTAAGTTTATTTTGGCTGGCTATGCATTAATGGTATGCACCAATGCCCTCTAGCCGTAGCATGTTTTGTGCCGTACTCTAGGCAAGAGTTAGGGCCACTGCTTTACTTATTGATTATTATTATATTAATAATGTTGTGGAGTTAAATTTTAGTAAAACTTCTGAAATTATTGGGCTGGTAAATTGCTTGGCTCGCACAGTGATGAGGCAAATATTCCACTGGCGCACCATATGGGAGCGCTTTGCTTAAGCTAAGGATGATCTAACAGAGATGTTAAAAACACCAGCACTCGAACATCGTTCAAGCGCTAAAAATATAGGGTAAGTGAAACATTGGTCGTTATAGCTAAACTCCATACTTTGCTCAGTTATTCAGCCGACTATTTGTTGAGCAAGTAGCAATTCCTGCGATGAATTAATATTTGTGAATGCTGCAGCATCAGAAAATACTGCTTCGTTTACCTGCAAGCTATCCAGCCAACCATATACCTTGCGCTCGCCCGTGTTTAAATAATGATTCAACTTGGGCAATACGCGCTTGTGATATAGCGCGATGGCAGGCTGTCGTTGCCCCGCTACCGCAGCTACTGCGGCATTGCCTTGGGCTGCGGCAGCTAGCCGGGCAAGCAGATCATGCGGCAAAAAAGGCGTATCGCAAGGAACGCTGGCTACCCAATCATGATGCGCATGCAGCAACGCGGCTTGCAAGCCAGCGAGCGGCCCGGCGTGATTGGGGAGTTGGTCAGCGATGATGCGATAGCCGCGTGCTGCATAAAGATCGTAGTTGGTGTTGGCATTCACCAGTACTTCATCACTCTGTGGACTGATGACTTCCAGCACCCAATCTATCAGCGCCTTGCCATGCAGCAGTTGCAAGCCTTTGTCGCCGCCGATGCGGGTGCCCAAGCCACCGGCCAGAACTACGGTAGTAATTGCGGGCTGCTTCATTAGCCACCCGTGCGTGACATGAAGCGCACGATGCGCGGTTTGCCTTGCGTCAAATCAAATTCATGGCCCAGTGGTTTATCACCTACTGCTTGCGTAATCAGTTGTTGCAAAGCGGCAGGGTTATGGGTGCGCAAAGCGGGCAGCAAATCCACCATGCCTTCGTTACCCAAACAGGGGAACAGTTCGCCGCGCGCGGTGACACGCATGCGGTTGCAGTTGGCGCAAAAATTTTGCGAGTGCGGCGAAATAAAACCGATCCGTGTGTTGTGGCCGACGATGCGCCAATAGCGCGCCGGGCCGCCGCTGTTTTCCACGCTGGGAATCAATTCATAGTGCTGCTTGAGCAATGTCAACGCGTCTGCGCTGCTGTAGTACGAGCCGTGGTAATCATGCCCACTTTCACCCAAGGGCATTTGTTCGATAAAGCTGATATTGACCTGGTGTGCCAGCGCAAAGCTGACCAGGTCGGGCAGTTCATGATGATTGATGTCGCGCAGCATGACGGTGTTAAGTTTTATCTGCGCGCTGCCCAGCGCCGCTATGGCAGCATCAATACCGGCCCGCACTTTATGCAAATCGCCAGTGCGGGTGATGCGCTGAAAAATTTCCGGGTTGAGGCTATCGAGGCTGATGTTGATGCGGTCTATGCCCGCTTGTGCCAATGGCTGAGCGAATTGCACCAGGCGTGAACCATTGGTGGTGAGCACCAATTCGCGCAAGCCCGCCAGTTCGCGAATGCGCGCCGCCAGCCAGGGTAAATCTTTTCTGACCAGGGGTTCGCCACCCGTCAGGCGGATTTTGTTGATACCCAACGCGACAAAAGTTTGGGCGACACGCAGGCATTCTTCCAGCGACAGGATTTCATTGCGCGGCAGAAATTGCATTTTCTCTGCCATGCAATAGGTGCAGCGGAAATCACAGCGGTCGGTAACCGACAAGCGCAGGTAATTTATTTTTCTGCCGAAATTATCCTGAAGAGCAGACATTTATGAAATCACCAAAAGATAAACCAACAACACATTTGCCAGCAGCGAAAAAATAGCGACCCATTGCCATATCAGTAGCGGATCGCGCCCGACCAAAGGGGTGGGCCGCGGCGGCAGGATAGGTTTGCGTTCGCCCACTTCCAGCGCCAGCAGCATTTCTTCCGCTGTTTCAAAACGTAATTTTGGGTCATGTGCGACCGCCTTCAATACGATATTTTCCAGCCATTGCGGGATGTCCGGTCGGTAGCGCGTCGGTGGCACCGGGTCCCCGAAACGCGGACGCTGAAAGGGTTCAACTTCGCCATACGGATAACGGCGCGTCAGCAGATGATAGAGCGTTACACCAGCTGCGTAAAGGTCGCTTTGGACATTGGCAATTTTTCCGGCAAACAATTCTGGTGCCATGAAGCTGGGTGTGCCCGGATTGCCTGCGGGCTGAATGCCGCTGGCTTCAGGACTGAGCGCCACACCCAGATCGAGTATGCGCAATTTGCCATCATCATCCTGATGCAGATTGGCCGGCTTGATGTCGCGATGCACGATATTCAAACGATGCAAGGCACTCAAGCCCTTGACCAGACGCAGGCCGATGCTGCCCACATCAGCCGCAGAAAAATGCTGGCCGATGTCCAGTTTTTGTTGCAGCGTGGCACCGGCATGCCAGCTCATCACGTAGTAGAGACAACTGCGCCATTCGGTCGCCACGGGCAGGATTTGCGCAAAATAATGTGACACGACGCGCTTGCCCAGCCATTCTTCATTGAGCAGACCGTTGCAGCTCTCGGTATCTTCGGCCAGCAAGGGCTGCAAGGTTTTCAATACGCACACCTGGCCGTTGGCCAGATTTTTTACTTTGTACAGCAGGCTGGCGCGTGATTCATGCAGCACTTCCAGCACTTCAAAATTATCCAGTTGCTCGCCCGGCTTGAGGCGTGGCGGCACATGCAGGCGTTTGGCTGCGGCCATCCAGTCGGTCAGATTGTCGTCGCCAGTCTGTTCGATGCGTACCACCAGCGCGGTAGCATTGTCCTGACCATTGTTGGCCAGCGCACGTTTGACCAAATCATCCGCCGCCATTTGCGGACTATGATAGAGCTGCAAAATTTCATGAATGTCTGCTTGCCCCAGCCGTTCCCATACGCCATCGCTCATCAGGGCAAACACATCCCCCGTTTGTAATTCTCCTTCAGCGTAGTCCACCAGTAATTGCTGATCCAGCCCGACCGCACGCTTGAGTACATGGCGCATATCAGGCCGATCCCACACATGGTCAGTTGTGAGTTGTTCCATCTCACTGCCGCGCAGCCGGTAAATACGGCTGTCGCCAATGTGCGCCAGCGTATAGCGTTTACCGCGCAGCACCAATAAGGAAAGGGTGGTAGCCATACCCGCCATTTCGCCGTGGCTGCTCGCTTGCGCAATTACCCAGCGATTGAGTGCAGTGAGCACCTTGTCCAGCGCGGCGGTCACGCCCCAGGTATCCGGTGTGGCATAGTAATCCGACAGTACGCCGCGCACCGTCATTTCGGATGCCTCGCGCCCACCCGCGCTACCGCCAACGCCATCGGCCACAGCCAGCAGCGCGCCTTTGGTGGCGAGCTGTTCATCAGTCGGCGTGACTGCGCCGCAATAGTCTTCATTGCGTTCGCGCGGACCGGCTGCGCTGCTTTGGCCAATGGTGATTTGTAGTGCCATATTAAGAACAGGATCGAGGATCAAGGATTGAGGATTGAGGGGTTCCTGAATCCGTCATCCTGACGCCTGTTTATACTTTGGCAGTAGTGGCAGTGACGGAACCCCAGGTAGTGCGCCAGCGTTTTTTAACGCTCAGCAATCCGACCATGGCAACAATTGCCAAGCCCGCAAAAATCAGCAATCCGGTCTGGTAATTGCCAGTGATCTGCTTGGAATATCCCAAGCTGGAGGCCAGATAAAATCCGCCCACACCGCCCGCCATGCCCACCAAGCCGGTCATTACGCCGATCTCCTTGCGGAAGCGTTGCGGCACCAGTTGAAATACGGCACCGTTACCCAAGCCCAGCGCCAGCATCGCGGAAATTACCACCGCCAGGCCAACATAAGCGTGTTGCAGGCCGAAGCTGAGAATAAACAATGAAAGCGCAGCCAGAGTATACATGGCTAACAAAGTCCGTATGCCACCGATGCGGTCAGCAATGTTGCCGCCTATAGGACGTACCAGCGAGCCGGCAAATACACAAGCAGCGGTGAAGTAGCCAGCGATGACCGGCGACATGGCATATTGGTCATGAAAATAGAGCGTCAGCGAGGAGGCCATGCCCACGAACCCGCCAAAGGTGACGCTGTAGAAAAACATGAACCACCACGCGTCCTTGTCCTTGAGCACACTTAGATACTGATGCAGTGATTTGCTGGGCGGACATTCCGGGCTATCCTTGGCGAAGAGTAAATAAACCACGAAGGCAATGGATAAGGGAATGAGCGCCAGTCCGAACACATTATTCCAGCCGAAAGCAACTGCCAGGCCGGGTGCAAATAATGCGGCCAGAGCCGTGCCAGAGTTGCCTGCACCGGCAATGCCCAAAGCAGTGCCCTGATGTTCCGGCGGATACCAGCGTGAGGCTAAGGGCAATGCCACTGCGAATGAAGCACCGGCCACACCGAGGAATACGCCCAGCAATAACACTTGCTGATAGCTATGCACACCATGTATCCAGGCTAGGGCCAGCACCACCAACACGATGACCTGGCCTATCAATCCGGCCATTTTAGGTTGCAGGTGATCCACCAGTACGCCCATCATCAAGCGCAACAATGCCCCCGACAGGATAGGTGTGGCGACCATCATGCCTTTTTGCGCGGGTGTGAGTTGCAGGTCAGTGGCAATCTGCACCGCCAACGGGCCCAGCAATACCCACACCATAAAGCTCAGGTCGAAATAAAGAAAGGCGGCGAATAAGGTGGGCCTATGCCCGGCACTCCAAAAACTGCTTTGCATGGTTGATCCTCAAAAATAGTTGGGGAAAATATTTCCCATAACCCTTCTTGAGCAACCTTTGTGCCACCCCGCTGCCAAGCACGAATACAGGGCGTTAGCGGGCATTCCGGCAAATCGATATGGCGAATTGCCGCCCTCAGTTGGTGCATTAAATTTTTAATGCACCTTCAAATAGCCGAGCTCTTTAATTAAAACTTCGCTTCCGCCCATAACCAGAATTTGTTGGTGTCTACACGAGCAGGCGCACTGCTGCTGTTAAAACGCCCATACTTGGCACCGAGCAGGTAGTTCTTGGTAAAGCTTTTTGTGGCGACCAGATTCCACTCTGTTCCCAATTTGCTGCTGTCGGTAGCCGCGCGGAAATCGTGATACACAGCGCCGAATTTTATGTCAGCCAGCGTGGTTCCGGCTGACAGATAAGTATCTTTCAGGCCGGTCGCAGGTGTAGTCAGAAACATGTCCACCCATCCGTTAAATGCATGGAGCGTGGCTAATGGTGTCGAGAACGCTTTGGTGCCAGTGCTGCCCAACACTTCATAGCCGAGTTTGAATTCAGCGCTCTTGATATCCACTCCGCCTTCAAGAAAAGTGTAGTGAACGCGATAGATAGACGGGTTATCCTTATAATTGGCCTGGCTGGCATATTCCGCGGTATACAACAGATCATTGCTACCCATCGGAGTGCTGCCCTTCATGCGCAGGCCGTAGGTCTTGGTGGAGTTGGCATAGTTGGCGGCAGGCAAGTCATAGTCCAGAAAATAACCGTAGCCCACCAGCTCGGCGGGAGCCCAGCCTTTGTAATTAATGTTGAAGATTGGGGATTTCATTTTGTGATTGCCAGCAGCAGCACCTGAGGAGGCCAGCGCATTGTCGCTGAACACACGATTCACGTTGCTTATATAGCCCGCGGTAATTTTGGTGTCCGGCAAGAAATCATTCACAACAGTAAAGGCATCGTAGGTTTGTTCATTTTGACGCCACCCTACATTGCCGATAAAACGCGCATTGTCCAATATCAGCCGCTGACGACCCCACTTCAGCGTAGTTCTGGAATCAAGCTCCTTGTAGCTTAGATAAGCCTGGTTCATCTCGGTAAATTCCGGGTCTGCGACCACGGCATAACTGGTTTTGCCATTGGCCTTGCTATCGTAATTTCCGCCGCCCAGCGTCTTTAACGCCTCCGCTTCCACCAGCACAGCAAAGCTCTTGAACGTGGCTGTTTCATAACCAAAGCGCAGGCGCACGGTAGAAGCATTGGCATAGTTAGGCGCGGTGACCTTGCCCGGATTACGTACACCTTCATAACGATATTGCACATTGGCGAAATCCTTGCCGCCGGTTAATGCTTCGGTAATGGTTTCGGCAGCGCGCGCCTCTGGAGTAAGTACCAGCAATGCAAATGCAGTGAATACTGCATACAGTTGTTGCACAAATCGGGATTGTCTATTAGCGCCAATCTTGCTCCTTCCCCCTTGCAGGGGGAAGGTCGGGATGGGGGTAGAACAATGGAAAAGTAGCATTTCTACCCCCACCCTGGCCCTCCCCCTGCAAGGGGGAGGGGAGGCTGTGGCTACCGGATTATTTGGGACTAAAGTATTGCTAAAATATTTCATGGTATATCTCCAATGAATTAAACAAAATTAAACTACTGCTTTCACTTGCTTCTGATACAAAAATCTCAACACCTCTCTGCGCAAATTGTGGAAATGTGCATCGGTCGCCAGTGCCAACCGGTCGCGCGGTTTCTCCAGATCAACTTCCAGAATTTCGCCTATGGTTGCTGCCGGTCCGTTGGTCATCATCACGATGCGGTCAGAGAGCAGCACCGCTTCATCCACATCATGCGTCACCATCACCACCGTGCTATTGGTGGCAGCGACTATTTTCAATAGCTCATCCTGCAAATGGGCGCGCGTTAATGCATCCAGTGCGCCAAACGGTTCGTCCATCAGCAGCACGTTCGGCTGCATGGACAAGGCGCGCGCGATGCCGACGCGCTGCTTCATGCCGCCTGAAATCTCATTCGGATATTTATGTCCGGCGTGATTCAAGCCGACCAAGGCCAAGGCTTCTTCCGTGCGCTGCTTGAGTTGT
>JAUSKS010000257.1 GCA_030646595.1 Gallionellaceae bacterium
TGGCTGCTGCCTACACTGACCGCCACCGCTGTGCTGATGCCGGATACCGCAATCGGGGTGGAAGAACTGGTCGTGCTGCCATTGCCCAGTTGACCGTAATAGTTATCCCCCCAGCAGTGCATGCTGCCGTCACTCAACACCGCGCAGGTATGGCTATCGCCCGCACTGACCGACACCGCCGTGCTGAGGCCGGATACCACAACCGGGGTGGAGGAATTGGTCGTGCTGTCATTGCCCAGTTGGCCGTACCCCCAGCAACGCATACTGCCATCACTCAACACCGCGCAAGTGTGGCGGTTGCCCGCACTGACCGCCACCGCCGTGCTGAGGCCGGATACCGCAACCGGGGTGGAGGAATCGGTCGTGCTGCCATTGCCCAGTTGGCCATAGACGTTATACCCCCAGCAACGCACCGTGCCGTCATTCAATACTGCGCAGGTGTGGAACCAGCCCGCACTGACCGCCTTGACCGAGCCAGCGGTCAATACCTGGCTGGTACCATCTGAATAATTAGCCGTGGCCTGCATTTGCAGGGTTTGGCCGACGTTGATGGTGGGATTAGCTGGCGTAACGGCGATGGAGGTTAATGCCGCCAGATTAGCGGTACAGGTCTTGTTCGCGGTCATGGTCACCGAGCCATCCGTGCAATCGCTATTCCCGCTCCAACCGGCAAATGTGTGTCCACTGTCGGCCACCGCAGTCAGGTTGACCACGGTACCGTAGTCGTAAACTTCGGTGCAATCCGACCCACAGTTAATCCCTGTGGGGCTGGAGCTGACTGTGCCCGTGCCAGTGCCGCTCTTGGTCACGGTCAGGGTAAAGGTTTGCGGATTAAATGTCGCTGTTACGGATTTGGCGGCACTCATGGTCACGGTGCAAGTGCCCATTCCGGTGCAGGCTCCGCTCCAGCCAGCAAAGGTGGAGCCGGTTGCCGGGATGGCGGTCAGGGTGACTGTGGTGCCGTTGGTAAAGGAAGCAGAACAAGTACTGCCGCAGTTGATGCCGGACGGGCTGCTGCCAACCGTGCCGCTGCTGCTGCCGGTGCTGACTTTGCTCACCGACAGGGTTGGGCTGGCTACGGTGAGGGTGGTGCTGCCGGCGATGCTGCCGGAGGTGGCGGTGATGGTGGTGGTGCCGGAGGAGAGCGCGGTGGCAAGGCCGTTGCTATCTATGCTGGCGACGCTGGGATTGCTGTTGCTCCAGATTGCTTCACCCGGTGGAGTGTAAGCCTCCATCGTCGCAAGATAGGTGCCGCCGCTGCTGCCCCCCACCGCATAGAGCGTCCCGTTTACCACACCCGCAGCGGGTGCCCAGCGTCCAGTGGACATGGAAGTCTTGGGTGTCCAAGTGTTGGTTGCCGGATCGTAGGCTTCCACCGTTGCATCGTTACCTCCCACCGCATAGAGTGTACCGTTCACCACGCCCACAGCATGTGCATAACGCGGGGAGGACATGGAAGTTTTGCTGGCCCAAGTGTTGGTTGCCGGATCGTAGGCTTCTACCGTCGCAAGAATGCCGCTGCTGTTGTAGCCTCCCACCGCATAGAGGATGCCGTTCACCACGCCCACAGCAAGCGCGTAGCGTGGGGTGGGCATGGAAGCCTTAGTCGTCCATGTGTTGGTCGCTGGATCGTAAGCTTCCACTGTCGCAAGATAGGTGCCGTTGTTGCTACCTCCCACAGCATAGAGTATGCCATCCACTACACCTACAGCGAGGTGAGCGTAGTAATCGCGGGGAGTGGGCATGGATGCCTTGGGGGTCCAGGTATTGGTCGCCGGATCGTAAGCCTCCATCGTCGTTCCCCCGTCGCCCCCCACAGCATAGAGTATGCCGTTCACCACGCCTACAGCGGGAAAATAGCGCCAGGTGGACAGGGGGGCCTTGGTCGTCCAAGTGTTGGTCGCTGAATCGTAGGCCTCCACCGTTGTAACAGAGCCACTGACGGCGTAGCCACCCACCACATAGAGTGTGCCGTTTACCACGCCAACACCGTTGTGTGTTTCACGCGCGACAGACATGGATGCCTTGTTGACCCAGGTGCCGTCGCCATTGGTTAGAGCGCGGCTCGTGCCATCACTGAACGTCCCGGTAGCCGTGAATTGCTGCGTCTGGCCGACGTTGATGGTGGGGTTGGCGGGCGTGACAGCGATGGAAGTAAGCGTTGCCGCCCGAACCGACACTGCAGTGAGTGCAAGCAGGGCAAAGAAGGCAAACAAGGCCAGGAAGGACAGTAATGCCGTGGTCAGATATTTTTTTATTGTGCCTGATGCGAAGCTGGCTTGATGATTAGTACTTTGCTGATCAATTTTCTGACGTGCGCGACTGAACATGACCCATCCCCCTTAAAAAATTAATTGATAATCCTCGAACTGCCTCCCAGGTTTGAAACCACGAAATACTGTACAAACCGCACCTGCACGGTAGCAAAAGCCACTACCCCTGCAAAAATTTCTGCTTCTATGCTCTACAGTAACAGGAAGTTCTCGGCTGTCTACCCCCCCTGCGTATGGGGGTTTTTGCCGTTATTTTGGTATTTATATTTGGTTTAATTTGGCAAAGCCTCAGTACAAGCCACAGGGAGATGGATTGTGGTCTTTCGTCTAATGAAAAAATTGCTCTATGCGAAATTACAGTCGGGTAGTCAACTTTTAACCTGGAAAAAGCAGTTGGCCACAGAGGACACAGAGTTCACAGAGACAACACACCGTGTAACGGTTTGTTGCGGAGGAGACTAACCTTTATGGGAATGAAGCAGGCTGAAACAATGGACACCATCAGATAAAAAATACTCTTGACCCTGCTACCAATCCAATCACGCCACCTTGGATAGCAGGCTAACATGAATCTGTCCAGGCAGCTTGGCCTGCCTAGCTAGCCACAGGTCGTACTGAACTTGCATCATGAGCCAGGTTTCCGGTGTTGTATCTGTCGCTTTAGCCAAACGATGTGCCATTTCAATGCTCATGCCTGAGTGTTTGTTGATAAATTCGCTGGCACACTTACGCGTGATGCCGATGCGTCGCGCAAACTCGGTTATCGTCATGTTGAGCGGGTCAAGATACGCTTCTTTCAATACTTCGCCTGGATGGGCAGGATTAAACATGTTCATATGCTCTCCTAATGGTAGTCCTGGTAGTCAACAAGGATTGCGTCCTTTCCTTCAAATTTAAAAGTCAGTCGCCAGTTACCGCTGACTGTTACCGACCAATGTCCTTTCAAGCCGCCTTTTAATGGGTGCAGCCTGAAACCCGGTGTGTCCATTGCTTGCGCAGCACTGGCTACGTTAAGCAGTGTCAGGATAATCTGCAAACGCCGCGCATGTGCTGCCTGAATACCCGCTTTTTTACCTGTCCGGAAAAACGTCTCAAGTCCTTTGTGTTGGAAAGATTTGATCATGCTCAAAGCGTAACGCTATGCGTGTCGCATGTCAACTGAACGATACACCGAACGATACATGCCCAATATGGAATCTGGATATAGTAAAAGTGAAAGTCATGGGACGACCCGCTAGCGAGTCGTTATTTAAAGCGGGTGATTTCGGATACCCGCTGCGTCTTGAGCAGCTTGAGCAAATCCTCCCGGCTGTGTACCCCCAATTTGTCGTATAGCGTGCGGACATAACCGGTAACAGTGTGATTGCTGAGATGCATCTGGGCGGCGATTTGTTGTTGGGTATGTCCTTGTGCCAGCAACAAGCAAACGTCCTTGAGCTTGGGCGATAAAGAGCAGTGCTGTATCTGCCGGGCGAGGCTTAATGCAACGGGTTCTTGCCGCCGGATGGTGATGCCGATCAATGAACTGGCGGAATGGTTATAGGGGTCCAGCCAATGGGCACGAAAAGTGAAGCGCCCCCAGGAATTCTGCTGCTCCAGCACGGGTGCGGGAGCCGCTTGCCCCTGGAAGATGGCGATTAGATTGTGGCAGAGTTGCGGTAAAACAGGAGGAAAGGGGTTGGCCTTGATAGTGGGGAAATATTGCGGGGAAAACTGCGCATGGCTGGCCCAGAACAGCAGTTGATGTGCGCCTGGGCAGAGATAACGCACTTGCGCACTTTGATCCATGATGACCAGGCCCTGTTCTCCTGTGTCAGTAAAACTTGGTGGTGGGTCTGCTGGTCGGTGCAGACTATGCGCAATATAGGGCATAAGCGCGCGCAGATTACGTTCTTCCTGGTGGGTGTAGGGTTTATCGGTGATCGGGCGGAATAAACCTAATATTCCGGTACAACGGCCTTGTTCCTGTGTTTTGGCAAAAATAACGTAATGGGCATTCAAACCACGAAAAATTTCATTGTAATACTCCGTGCGCATGGTTTGTTTATTCAAATACCAAGCTGTATTCACGAACTTAAGGCTGCTCCTTATAAGGGCCAAGCCGCCCGGCCAACACTCTTTTTCTTTGGGCGTATCGCTGAATTCCGTAAAATGAAGCTGTACTACCGCTAAATGGTTCTGGAGATTTTCATCATAGATATTGGTGTACCCACCATCGGCACCAACCCAAAAAAAGATGTTTTGAAAGCTGGGGATATAGTCATGCAAGGACTGAAAAAGCGCGGGCATGATAATTTCGCTGCCCAGACCGAGGCAGCAAAGTTGGCGTATATGCGTGAGCGCAGCTTGAGCTTTCATTTTGCGTGAGCTTCATGCGTTTCCCTGTGGTTTTAAGTAAAGCATAGTTTTGTAAGATCGCAAAGTCTGTCGGTGACGACAACCTACGAATATCGCCATGAATTGATAGGCCGAGCCTCTTCCAAATGTTGGCGCGAAAAAAGCTGGGGATACAAGTAATAAGGGTATTGGATGTATACTGCCATCTTTACTAACAGATGGCATTTGCACAGGGGCTAGGGAATGTCATACAGTAATGTCATTGGCACGTTGCGCGCAGGATGGGTGCCCGTACCTGTTTTTTGGCGTGGGCTGGGTGCTGTGGTGTTGGGCATAGTGCTGGCGCAATGGACATGGATATTATTTGCACCACATCCTACAATTGTTGCTGCGACCCCACACCGGGGAATAGCTGAAGAAACGGCGCATATATTTGGACAGGTAATTTCCGGAGCCTCGGTGGCGACAACGATGGCTTTGCCCAATGTGCAACTGGTAGGCGTATTTGCTGGCAGTGTAGGGCAACCCGGGTTTGCGATTTTGAAGCTGGATGACAAGCGTCAGATTGGTGTGGCCGTGGGAGAGGAAGTGGCACCGGGTACGACCTTGCGCGAGGTTCATCCTGATTTTGTGTTGCTGGAGCGTGCGGGGGTGCAGCAGCAGGTGAACATGGACCAGAAAGCGTCGAATATTTCGGTGGCAAGCGCCGTACCCGTAGTGAACCGAAAGAATGGCATGGCTTCTGTCATAAGGCGATAGGGACTGCTGGTCCGGGAGCAATAATCAGGGTAACAAAAATAATTCAGGTATTTATTATGCGTCGTCTGTTAAACATGAGAATTATGCCGGTGCTTGTATGCGGCGCATTATTGTTTTCTACTATGGCGGACGGTGCTCCAGAAGAAAAAGTCTCACTTAATTTTGTGAATGCGGACATTGGCGAAGTGGTCAAGGCGGTATCGCATATTACTGGTCGCAACTTTCTGATTGACCCGCGCGTTAAAGGCACGATCAATATTATTTCTTCCACGCCCATTCCTGCTTCTTTGGCCTATGAAATTCTGCTTTCTGCCTTGCGTTTGCAAGGCTTTGCGGCGGTAGAGTCAGATGGTATTACCAAAGTGATGCCGGAAGCCGAGGCCAAACTGCACATCGGTTCATCTAATAATCAGCGTAGTCGGCGCGGACATGGGGATAAGCTGATGACACGGGTGTATGTATTGAAATATGAATCCGCCGCACAACTGGTGCCCATTTTGCGGCCCCTGATTGCGCCCAATAACATCGTAGTGGCCTACCCTAACAGTAATACCCTGGTGGTAACGGATTACGCCAGTAATCTGAAACGCATCGAACAAATTATAGATACCATAGATCAACCTAGTGCGGAAACACCGGTGATGATTCCGTTGCAGCGTGCTTCGGCCATGGAAGTGGCGCAGACCATTACCCGCTTGATGCAGGATAGCGCCGCCCCTGGCGGTGCTGGAGACTCCAGCATGCGCTTTGTTTTGACGGCTGATGTGCGTACTAATAGTTTATTGCTGCGCACTGATAATCCGGCACGCGTGGCGCGTGTGCGCGAACTGGCAGAAAAGCTCGATATTGAAACCGGTACGCCGGGCAATATGCATGTGGTGTATTTGAAAAATGCTGAGGCCGCGAAAATGGCCCAGACTTTACGTGCGGTGATGTCGGGCGAGGTAGCTGTTGTAGCTGCGCCCGCAGCGACGCCCGCAGCAGTGGCTAGTAACGCTGCTTTTAGCGGCGGGGCAGCTCCCTCCGGAAATGGCATTATCCAGGCTGATGCGGCATCAAATGCTTTAATCATTACCGCTTCCAATACGGTTTACAATAATTTGCGCGCGGTGATTGAAATGTTGGACGTGCGTCGCGCGCAAGTATTTGTTGAGGCGCTGATCGTTGAAGTGACAGCCGACAAGGCAGCAGAATTTGGAGTGCAGTGGCAGGATTTAACCGGCATTAATCGTGATGGTGCGCAAGTAATCGGCGGCACCAATTTTGGCGGCGCGGGAAATAATATTATCGGTGTCACGCAAAATATTGGTTCTGTCGGGCAAGGCTTGAACATAGGCGTAGTGAATGGCACGATGACTCTGCCGGTTGTAGGGACGGTGCTTAATCTGGGCATGCTGGCGCGCGCTTTGGAAACAGATGCCAAGGCCAATATTCTGTCCACACCTAACCTGCTTACGCTGGACAATGAAGAAGCAAAAATTGTTATAGGCCAGAACGTGCCTTTTATTACCGGCAGTTACGCTAAGACTGGTAATGCAGAGTCGGCATCCCCCTTTCAGACCATAGAGCGCAAGGATGTCGGGCTGACCCTGCGCATCAAGCCGCAAGTTTCGGAAGGCGGCATTGTGAAGTTGCAGGTGTTCCAGGAAGTCTCCAGTGTGCAGGATCAGACGGTCAATAATGCCGCAGGCATTGTCACCAACAAGCGCTCGCTGGAATCTACTGTGCTGGTGGATGAAGGGCAGATTGTGGTGTTGGGTGGTTTGATTCAGGATTCTGTTACCAGCGGTGAGGACAGGGTGCCGATATTGGGCAGCATTCCACTGCTGGGCGGCTTATTCCGTCATGAAACACGGCGTCGTACCAAGACCAATTTGATGGTATTCATCCGTCCTTACATCATGCGTACTGCATCGGCCACACAAGGTATGACCCAGGACCGCTATGAATATTTGCGCGGCGAACAACAGCAAAGCCAATTGCCTTCCCGCCTGATATTGCCGGATATGCCCGCGCCGGAAATTCCGCCTTTCCAGTTGAAGCAGGAACTGCTGTTGCCGACCGCGCCTATAGCGGCCAGTGCCCCTGCCGCGACACAACCCTAGTTGATGTATGGACAGTACGCCTGCTCCCCTCGCTGACCGGCAAATTTACAGAAAAATTTCCTATACTTTTGCCAAAACCAATGGTGTGTTGCTGACACATTGCACCACTGAGAGCGCACAAGTTCAAGTGCGCATGGGTGCGACTGCTGAAGCACTGGCGGAAGTGCGGCGTGTGCTGGGTGTACCGGTGCAGGCTACCTTGCTGCCGCTGGATGTGTTCGACAAGGCGCTGGCCCATGCCTATGCCCAGGCTGATGGTTCGGCAGCAGCCTTGGTGGGTGATGTGGAGCAGGACATGGATTTGTCACAACTGATCCACGATCTGCCGCAGACCGAAGATTTGCTGGATGCAGAAAATGATGCGCCGGTGATACGCATGATAAATGCGCTGCTGACGCAAGCGGTGCGTGAACATGCTTCTGATATTCATGTTGAGCCATTCGAGACACGCTCGGTGGTGCGCTTTCGCGTTGATGGCACGCTGAAAGATGTAGTTGAGCCGCATCGCGTATTGCATGCAGCGATGGTGTCGCGCATCAAGATCATGGCAGAGATGGACATCGCGGAAAAACGTCTACCACAGGACGGGCGCATTACGCTGCGTCTGGCCGGACGACCGGTGGATGTACGCGTATCTACTTTGCCAACGGGACATGGTGAACGTGTGGTGTTGCGTTTGCTGGACAAGGATGCCGGGCGTCTTGATCTGGAACGGTTGGGCATGGATGGCGCA
>JAUSKS010000260.1 GCA_030646595.1 Gallionellaceae bacterium
ACCTGCCCTTACTCGGCGGGTGGCACAATACGGGGTCTGCGGTCTTCTCCCACCGCGACATAGGTCAGCGTGGCTTCGGTTACTTTGGCACAAACTGGCTTTACTGGATCGCGCTGCGCATAAACTTCCACGTTGACGGTAATCGAGGTACGCCCTATTTTCACAATCTCCGCATACAGACTGACAACATCACCCATGAACAAGGGCTGTTTGAATACGAATGAATTTACTGCCACCGTGACCACGTGTCCACGCGCGCGGCTGGTGGCTGGGATGCTGCCGGCGATATCCACCTGCGACATGACCCAGCCGCCGAATACATCACCGGTGTAATTGCAATCAGATGGCATAGCCACGATACGCAGGGTGGGTTCGCGCTGAGGAAGCGTGGTTAGTTCCGACATATCAGTGCCCCTTATAAAGGTCGTCAATTTCCTTGCTGTAGTTCGCCACCACCGCTCCGCGTTTGATTTTGAGAGTGGGTGTCATCAAGCCGGTTTCTATGCTCCATGGTTCGGTCAACAATAACACACGCCGCACTTTGGCATAACCGGGAAATTCTTTAAGTTGCTCAGCAATACGCTGCAAAACCTGTTGCTCTACGCGGGTATCATGCAAGGATTCTGGCATGTCGGGACGTACGCCTACCTGCTGCGCAAACTGCGCCCACGCTGCCGCATTCACCACAGCCAGCACCACCAGATAAGGTTGCGCTTCGCCATGCACCATGACTTGATCAAACAAATGGTCATGCAGAATGGCGCGCTCCATGTCTGCCGGAGAAATTTTTTCGCCATTGGACATGACGATAATTTCTTTCAGCCGCCCGGTAATGCTGATATGTCCGGTGGGGCTGATGGTGGCAATATCGCCGGTATTCAGCCAACCATCAGGTAAGATCATGGCGGCCGTGGCGGTCGGATTCTTCCAGTAACCCTGCATATTGCTCGGCCCTTTCACCAGCAACGCGCCATTATCACCCAGGCGTACTTCTACGCCGCGTATCGGCTGGCCTACCGTATCGGGAAAATTATTGTCCAGCTTATTGCCGCTGATTACCGGGCTGGTTTCAGTCAGACCATATCCTTGCACGATGGGCAATCCGAGGCCGATAAACACCCGTGAAATTTCTGGTGCCAGTGCCGCGCCGCCGCTGATGGCAACACGCAAGCGTCCACCCAGTTTGGCCAACACCTTGTCTGCGACTGCACGCTTGAGCAGCGGCCATAACAATAATTTTGGCTGCCAGGCGGCACGGCCCTGCTGCCGTTCAAACCGCAGCCAGCCTACCTCCACCGCCAGGTTAAACAGCTTGCGCTTGAGCGGCGGACCTTCTTCCAGTTTATTGAGTATGGCAGCATGCACCCGCTCATAAATGCGCGGCACCGAGATCAACAAGGTGGGATGAATGATTTGCATATCTTCCGATAGCAAGGGAATGGAGCGGGCGAAAGCAACTGTAGCGCCAGTCATCACCACCAGATAATAGCCCAGCGTACGCTCAAAGGTATGCGACAAAGGCAGGAAGGACAGGAACAAATCGGTTTGCTGGACCGCGAAAGTATCGAGGCAGGAATGGGCATTGAAAATTATATTGTAATGGCTAAGCATCACGCCTTTGGGCCGACCGGTGGTGCCCGATGTATAGATGATGGTAGCCAGTGCGTTAGAGTCGCGGTCGCGTTGCCGTTCTTCCAGCAATATGCCCTGTGCAGGCAACCATTCCTCTGCACTTTTCAGGCGCGGCTCCTGATGGCGCGTGATCTTGTCCAGGCTGATCAGGCGCTGCACTGAATTCATCTGGCCGGTCACACTGCGCAAGTCCTCCCATTGCTCAGCATTTTCAAACAACAGAATTTTTACCCCTGCATCATTGAGGATGTAGGCCACGCTGTCGGGACGGTCTACGGTATATAAAGGCACTACCACCAAGCCCAGGGATAATGCCGCCTGATCAAACATTACCCATTGCGGACAATTGCGCAACATGATGCCGACGCGGTCGCCGGGCGTTAAGCCTTCTTGCAGCAACGCTGCCTGCCAACGCGCCACCTGATCGCGCATTTGTGCCCAGGTCAGGGATAACCATTCATTTTTTTGCATATCAAAATAACGATAGGCGATGGTATGCGGCGTACGCTTCACCCTTTCCACAAACAAGCCATGCAAGGTGATCGCTTGTTCCGGGGTAATGATGGTGTGGTTTTCGTCTAGCATGTTTGTCTCCCGTGTAATTCCCGATTTACTCCAACTATGGCTAGTTATTAGTGTACCGCATAAGAAAAATGAAATCAGGTGGCAGGCCGCTTGCCCAGCTTGCGTTGCAAGGTACGGCGGTGCATATTGAGCGCTCGCGCAGTGGCGGAAATATTGCCCTGATTTTCCTGCAACACCCGTTGTATATGCTCCCACTCCAGCCGCTCCACCGAAGCAGGCTGCACATTAAGTGCGGCATCACTGCTGGCAAGATGGCCGAATGCGGCCACAATTTCGTCTGCATTGGCAGGCTTGGGAAAATATTGCGTGGCACCCAGTTTGATCGCTTCCACTGCCGTGGCAATGCTGGCATAGCCAGTCAATACCACGATGCGTGTAGCGGCATCCAGCTCATGCAAAGCCTGCACCAACACCAGGCCAGATGCTCCCTCCATCTTCAAATCCACAACCGCATATTCGGGCGGGTTAGCCTGGGCCAGCGGCGTGGCTTGTTCCACGCTGTGCGCCACCGTGACGGTAAAACCACGCTTTTCCAGCGCTCGGCACAGCACTTGGCAAAAGGTAGCATCATCATCCACCAGCAGTAAGGAAGGTTGTTGGTTGATAACAGAGTTCATGCGGTAAGTGTGCGCCACGGCAACATAACTTCGGTGGTGGCACCGCCACCTTCGCGATTAACCAAACGCACCTTGCCACCCATGCGTTCTACCGTGGCGTTGGCCAGCAACAGCCCCAATCCGCGCCCTTCTTCCTTGGTGGTAAAAAATGCAGAGCCCGCGCGTGCTGCCGTGTCCGGCGTTAATCCCGGCCCATGATCGTGGATACGCAGAATAAAATTCCCGGCATCATGCTGGGTCTCGATATTGATTTCCTGGGGCGAAGCATCGGCAGCATTATTGAGCAGATTAAGCAGCGCCGCCCGCAACGCCATATCTTTGTGTATCTGTGGCGACTGCTCATCACGAGTCTGATAGTGGCAGCGCACCGCAGGACGCAGTAACTGCCATTCATGCAGCGTATCTGTCAAAAATTGTTGTAGTGATTGCGTAGCATGCCCTTCCGTATCCTGTGCATTGACCAGCAATTTATCCAGTATGCGTTTGCATGCCCGCACCTGGTCGTCGAGAATGGTGAGACTATCACGCCATTCCGGCACAACGGCCTGGTCACGTTTCATCTCACCTATCAATACCGCCAACGTAGATAACGGTGTGCCCATTTCATGCGCCGCCCCGGCGGCCTGTATGCCGAGTGCCACAATGCGCTCATTGCGTAAAGTTTCTTCACGCACTTTGGCCAGCCGCTCATCCCGTTCGCGCACCGCATGTGCCATTTTCACGACAAAATAAGCTACCACCACACTGCTGAGGACAAAGCCCACCCACATGCCAATGATGTGAATATTAAAAGCCTCTTCCTGTGGCATGGCATGCTGCATATGCCCGGCATGCCCTAAATGCTGGGCTAGCGGCAAGGGGATATAAAATTTCATCAGCGCGGTGTAACAGCTGGTGGTGAGCGCGGCCATCCACCAGGTATAGCTGCGCGGCAAGGTGGTGGCAGCGATTACCAGTGGCAGCAGGAATAAGGAAATAAAAGGATTGGTTGATCCGCCAGCGAAATAAAACAGGGCTGACAATGCCAGTACATCTACGCACAGTTGGGTAAATAATTCCAGATTGGAAACCGGATAATCCGTGCGCAAGCGCCACCAGGTAAACAGATTTAATCCGGCTTGGATGCCAATGATGGCAAGCAACGGCAACCACCCCAGGGTCATTGCCAGAAAGTGATAGGCCAAGGCCAGCATAAGGCATTGCGTGGCGATAGCGATGGTACGCAATACCAAAAGCCGACGCAGGTGGCTGTGTCCGGTCTGAATGGTGGAAAGTGGGAGGGCCATGCGTAGAAGTTTACCGCTTTAGCGGTGACAATGGGGTGCGACATCATGTCACATTCCCACTGTCCCCCATTTACCTTAAATTACGTTTCATCAAACATGGTTGTGATGTATCTGTGATTGATGTTGCGGGGTTGATGTGCAGTAAAGATTGATTTTTTGGGTTTAGGCAATTGTCGTATTCGGGCAATTGCCATTTTTTTGAAGCAAGCCATACCTTGGAAAAATTATGCTAAACAAATATCTCGCCAGTACTTTTGTGCTCATCGCTGCACTGTTCTGCACCCCAGTTCACGCCAGTTGCGGCACGACTACTTGTTCGATCAACACTAACTGGGATGAGCACGGGCGCAGCCAACCTGGCTGGAGTGCGGATTTGCGTTACAGCTATAGCCGCGCCGATACCTTGCGTTCCGGCAGTAAAAAGATTACTGCGGATACGAATGCCGACGAAGTTGAAAACCTGCGTACCATTAATAAACTGGTCGCGCTCGGTCTGGACTATACCTATGACGAAAATTGGGGAGTCATGCTGCATGTGCCTTATGTTATGCGCGATCACAGCCATAATTTGGGTCCCTACACGGGCACTACGCCAGCCGGATATGAGAATTTCAACGCCAGCGCATTGGGTGACATCAAGGTGGTGGGACGTTACCGCTGGTCGCAAGACACAAGCAACCACTCGGAAATGGGTGTAAAACTGGGGTTGAAATTAAACACCGGTAAAAAAGATTTTGAATGGACGACGGGTGGCATCCCCGGTGAAGCCAGCCTGCAGCCCGGTAATGGCAGTACTGATCTGATCACCGGCGTTTTCTGGCACCAGGCTCAGCATGACAGCGACTGGAGCTGGTTTGCCCAAGGCATCTTGCAAAACCCCATCAAATCCAGCGCAACCTTTCGCCCCGGCAAAGAAATCAACTTGGATGGTGGTACTCGCTATGCCTTAAGCAGCAAACTGAGTGGCTTGCTGCAACTTAACGTCCAGTGGAATAGCACTGACTCAGGCACCTCAGCCGCCTTGACAGAGGCTGGCGAGTCAAGCAGCGGCGGTCGGAGCCTGTCCTTATCACCGGGCTTAAGCCACACCATCGCCCCCGACATGCAGTTGTATGGCTTGATACAGTTGCCGTTATACCAGTACGTCAACGGTGAGCAACTGACTGCGAATTCTTCTGTGGCAATAGGGGTAGGGTATCGTTTTTAGCACAGCTAACCCATTAACCCAAATAATCCATTAGCCACTATATTCCCTCCCCCTTGCAGGGGGAGGGTTAGGGAGG
>JAUSKS010000006.1 GCA_030646595.1 Gallionellaceae bacterium
TAGAAACAACGTCGAGCAAGCTGGATAGCGGATTTACCACCCAGCTCTTCAGCATTAAATTGACCAGCATCAATCCTATTACCAGAAAAACAATACTCCCTCCTATAGCCATCCAAAGTTCGTGACGGATAACCGCGTCCATTTTTTCGAGGGAATAGCTGACCCGAACGGCACCATTGATATCACCGCTGGTAACGGTATGACACCGTAAACAGTTTACGCCGCGGGTATTTTCGGTGGCTCTGAAGGGAGTAATGACTGTCAGAATTTTCTTGCCATTCTTTTCGCTAACCAAATCTATTTGCTCGCCATTAAGGGCACGCATATCCAGATCATCCTTGGCTACCTCTTCTGCAAAGCCAGGCCCGAACTGATTAACCACGGGCTTACCACGAATAACCCGCGCTTCCACCACCCCTTCTCTAGCTAGCATTTTCTGACTGACTATCTGACGCTCCGCCATCGTCCCGGTTAACATCATGGTATTGAGACTATCGAAATACATGGTCGTCATGTCTTCCGTCTGCTGCTGCACCTGCTCCATGATGCGGGCTTTTTCCCGTTGTATGCTGTAACTGGTCAGAACCAATATCACCAGTGCAAATATAATGGTCACTGCAAAACTGACTTTTTTGCTTATAGACTGCCTGCTGATAAAACTCATGAGGTTCATGATGTGCATCTCCTGTTAACAGTAAGGGGCCACGTTGCGGATTAAGATTCTGCCTGTTATTATAATTCTATTATTTTGACCTTCTAATAATTCAGCAATTCTATACTGAATTGGCCAATTAATTGCGGCTAACAGCTGGCCACCACCCCGCCGCCACAATACCAAGCTCATATAACAACCATAGCGGCATCGCCAGCATGAATTGCGACACAATATCCGGCGGCGTAAAGATAGCACCGACGACAAATGCGCCGACAATGATATAGGGGCGTATCTCGCGCAAACGTGTAGTGGTCACCATATTGATCCTGACCAATACCACCACCACGACCGGCACCTGGAAGGCCAGGCCAAACGCGACAAACATGCTTAGTACAAAGCTCAGATATTTATCAATGTCAGTCATGACTGCTACCCCGTGTGGAGCACTGGCGGTAATGAAACCGAATACCACCGGGAATACCAGAAAATAGGCAAATGCCATGCCGCAGAAAAATAAGGTGGTGCTGGCCACTATCAATGGCCACATCACGCGCTTCTCATGCGCATACAGACCAGGCGCTACGAAACGCCAGATTTGATACAGAATGTAAGGTAATGCAATCAGGAATGCGCCCATCAACGCTACTTTGAGCGGCACAAAAAATGGTGTCGTAACATCAGTCGCTATCATCTGTCCGCCTTTGGGCAGCTTGGCCAGCAAAGGTTGAGCAAGCAAGGTATAAAGATCAGCCGCCCAGGGAAACAGGCAAAGAAATACGACCAGCAGTGCAACGAAGGAATACAGCAGGCGGGAGCGTAACTCAATCAGATGGGCGATAAAACTTTCGCTGGCCAGTTTCATTAGTCAATTAGTCAATGGGAAATTTGGGCTGATCGGCGGCAGGCTGCAATTCATGCTGCACAGTTTCCATCGCGGCCTGAGCGGGTTGTATTACAGCACTGTCGAGTTGTTTTACTTGTTGATCCACAGCCTGTGCGGCCTGTTGAAGGCCATGCTCAAGACCGCTGACTTCATGTTGTACTTGCTGCTGCATCTGGCGGAATTCTTCTATCGCCATATCGCGCGATATATCGGCTTTGACACTATTCACATAGCGTTGCGCGCGCCCCCATAAGTGGCCCAGTGTGCGCGCCACTTTCGGCAAGCGTTCCGGCCCGATGACGATGAGCGCGACTACCGCAATCACCACCATCTCGGAAAAGCCTACCTCGAACATTTATTTGGGATTGTGACTGCGGTCTTTTATTTCGCCTTCGATGGTATGCCCACCCTGCTGCGTGGGAGGATGCTCTTCGTCGCGCATACCTTCCTTGAACCCTTTGACTGCGCCCCCCAGATCGCTGCCCATATTGCGCAATTTCTTGGTGCCAAAGATCAGGACGATCACCAGTAATACTATCAACCAATGCCAGATGCTGAGGGAACCCATTACTTTCTCCTAAATTAAAGTTAAAGCAGCTATTCGCGCCGCACCATGGGCGAAATATGACCGCCGCCGATTATATGGATATGCAGATGAAACACCTCTTGTCCGCCGCCCCTGCCAGTATTGATCACTGTACGGAAGCCATCATCCAGCCCCTGCTCTGTTGCCAATTGTGCTGCCAACACCAGCATTTTACCCAATAATACTGCATGGCTGCCATTAACTTCCTGCAACGAAGCCAGGTGCAACTTGGGAATCAACATGAAATGCACAGGCGCGACCGGGTGGATGTCATGGAAGGCAAACAGCTCATCGTCTTCATATACCTTGCGACAGGGAATTTCACCACGCACAATTTTGCAAAAAATGCAGTCGCTCATTTTTTATCCCGGTTGGCTTTTTCTGTGATACCCGACACGCCTTCGCGCCGCGC
>JAUSKS010000284.1 GCA_030646595.1 Gallionellaceae bacterium
CTTTCTGGCCCCATTCTTCTGTTGCCTCGTTTTGCCCAGGGCTGCATCGTAACTACAAATTTTGACGATGCAATCGAAAAAACCTACGAAAAGGATGCCGGTAAATTTGAGGCGTACATGCATGGCACTCAAGATCACAACTTCTTCCAGCGCCTTGTGCGCGGTGACCGGTGTTTGCTCAAGCTTCATGGTGATGCTGAAAATTTTGCGACGCACATTCTAACGAAAGCTCAATATGAAGAGGCCTATGGCGAACCGTTCGATTTCCACAAACCCTTACCAAAGGCGCTTCGGCAGATTTACATTTCTCAATCGCTGCTGTTTCTAGGATGCAGTCTTGATCAAGACTGGACGCTGGAACTATTCAAGAAAGCGAAAGAGGAAGATGCATACCAAATACCCAATCACTACGCAATTCTTCCTGCGCCAACAGACGAGCAGGTGAGACAACAAAAGACTTCCACACTTCTTGCGCTTAACATTCATCCATTCTGGTATCCGGATGGTCAGCATGACTACGTGGAAAAGCTTTTGCAGTTGGTAGTAGCTGTGACTGAGAAGCGCGTTGCATATAACGGGTAAGGAAGATCGAATGATCACCGAAGACCACCTCGAACAACTCGCCCTCACCTGGTTCCAGGACGCAGGCTGGGAATATTGCTACGGCCCGGACATCGCGCCGGATGGCGATGCGCCTGAGCGTACGGACTACCGGCAGGTGGTGCTGGCGGAACATTTGCTCGATGCCTTGCGACGCCTGAATCCGGGTATGCCGGAGCCTATGCTGGACGAGGTGGTGAGCCGAGTGGGCAAGTTGCACGAACCTTCGCTGATCCAGAGCAACCGTATCTTCCACGAGTTGTTACTAGAGGGCGTGGCGGTGGAGGTGCAAACCGATGGTGTGAAGCGTGGCGACCGTGTGCGGCTGATGGATTTCGAGCATGCAGAGAATAACCGCTTTCTGGTAGTGAACCAGTTCACGATACAAGGCATCAAGCAACCACGTCGTCCCGACTTGGTGTGTTTCATCAATGGCCTGCCTATCGCGGTGATCGAGCTGAAAAATCCGGCGACCGAGCAGGCGGACATCTGGTCTGCGTTCAACCAACTGGAAACCTACAAGGCGGAGATCGCCGACCTGTTTGTGTTTAACGAGGCGCTGGTGATTTCAGACGGCTTGCTGGCACGGGTGGGTTCGCTTACGGCAGACCGCGAGCGCTTCATGCCCTGGCGCACAGTCCGCTCCGAGAACGACAAACCTTTGCTGGAGTTTGAATTGGAGAAGGTGGTGCGTGGCTTCTTCGCGCCCGATTTGCTGCTGGATTACCTGCGCTATTTCATCCTGTACGAACAGGGTGAGGACGGCATCGTCAAGAAGATCGCGGGCTACCACCAGTTCCATGCGGTGCGTGAAGCGGTACGGGCGACGGTGATCGCGTCCACCGGGCCGCTGCCCGATGCGGCAGAGCTGGAGCGCGCAACCTATGGCAAAGAGGTGCAGCCCGGTTCGCGCAAGGGCGGCATCGTGTGGCACACGCAGGGATCGGGCAAGAGCATTTCGATGGTGTGTTTCGTCGGCAAGCTGATGCAACAACCGCAGATGCAGAATCCGACCATCGTCGTTGTGACCGACCGTAACGATCTGGATGGGCAGTTGTTCCAGACTTTCACCGGCGCGCGTGCGTTGCTGAAGGAAACGCCGCAGCAGGCTGAGGATAGAGAGGCGTTGCGCACGCTGCTGGATGGGCGGCCTTCCGGCGGGATTATTTTCACGACGATGCAGAAGTTTGCACCGGGCAAGGATGAAGATGTATTCCCAAAACTTTCATCGCGCACAAACATCGTGGTGATTGCCGACGAAGCGCACCGCTCGCAGTATGGCTTTAATGCGGTACTGGATAAGAAGACAGGCAAGTACAAATACGGTTTTGCCAAGCATCTGCGCGATGCGCTGCCGCACGCAACCTTCGTCGGCTTTACGGGCACGCCGGTGGAGCGCGACGACAAGGACACGCGCGCGGTGTTCGGCGATTACGTCAGCATCTACGACATTCAGGATGCGGTGGACGACGGCGCGACGGTGCCGATCTATTACGAGAGCCGCCTCGCCAAGCTGGATATTAACCAAGCACAGATCGAGCAACTCAACGACGACGTTGAGGAGGTGTTTGAGGACGAAGAAAGCTTGGCCATGCGCGAAGCCGCCAAGACCAAGTGGGCCGCACTGGAAAAACTGGTGGGGTCAGAGCCGCGCATCAAACAAGTGGCGGCGGACATCGTGCAGCATTTCGAGGCGCGCAATGCGGCAGTGGAAGGCAAGGGCATGATCGTGTGCATGAGCCGCGAAATTTGCGTGCATCTGTATAACGCCATTGTGGTCTTGCGTCCGGACTGGCACAGCGACGATCCGGCGCAGGGCGCGATCAAGGTGGTGATGACCGGCTCGGCGGCGGATGTCGAATTATTGCGTCCGCACATCTACAACGCGGCGACCAAGAAGCAATTGGAGAAGCGTTTCAAGAATCCGAAAGACCCGCTGAAGCTGGTGATCGTGCGCGATATGTGGCTGACTGGCTTTGACGTGCCATGCCTGCATACGATGTACGTGGACAAACCGATGCGCGACCACAACCTGATGCAGGCGATTGCGCGGGTGAACCGCGTGTTCCGCGACAAGGAAGGCGGGCTAGTGGTGGATTACATTGGCATCGCCGCCGAACTGCGCAAAGCACTCAAGGTTTACACCGAAAGTTGGGGTAAGGGCATGCCGACGCTGGATGCCGCCGAGGCGCTGGCCAAGCTTAAAGAATATCTGGAGGTAACGCGCGACCTGCTGAACGGTTTCGATTATGCGGGATATCGCAGCAAGGCGGCGGCGTTGCTGCTGCCTGCGGCCAACTTCGTGCTGGGACTGGAGGATGGCAAGAAGCGCTGGTTCGATGGGGTGCTTAAAATCACCAAGGCGTACTCGCTATGCGGCACGCTGGACGAGGCAATGGCTTTGCGCGAGGAGATCGCCTTCTTCCAGGCGATCAAGGCGGTGATCGCTAAAGCGACGGAGAGCGACAAGAAACTTGCGGAAGAACACAAGAATGCGGTGCTCAAACAGATACTTGACAACGCAGTGCTGTCCGAGGGCGTGGAGGATATTTTCAAGCTGGCGGGGCTGGAACGCCCGGATATCGGCATTCTTTCCGATGGGTTCCTCGAAGAAGTGCGCAATCTTCCCCAGCGCAATTTTGCCGTGGAGCTGCTGCAGAAACTATTGAATGATGAAATTAAATCTCGTAGTCGGACTAATGTAATCCTAGAGAAAAAATTCAGTGACCGTTTGATGGCTGCGCTAAACCGTTATCGCAGCCGTGCCATCGAGAGCGCGCAGGTAATTGAGGAATTGATCGCTATGGCTAAGGAGTTCCGCGAATCAGCCAAGCGCGGTGATGAACTCGGTCTGAACGAATCGGAGCTTGCCTTTTATGACGCACTGGCGGACAACGAAAGTGCGGTGCGCGAACTGGGTAATGACATTCTGAAAAAGATTGCGCACGAATTGACTGATAAACTGCGCAACAGCACCACAGTGGACTGGCAGAAACGCGACAGCGTACGTGCGCGGCTGCGTAACCTTGTGCGCATCACGCTGCGCAGATACAAGTATCCGCCGGATATGCAGGAAGGTGCGATTCAACTAGTACTGGAACAGGCGGAGCGGTTATCTGAAGATTGGCCGCATAGTTAATAATGACAGAAATATATTCTGACCGTGACGCATCACGTCTCTACAGGTAAAGCAACATGACCATCTGGCAACAACTTTTCACCCGTCGCATGTTGATCTGCGTATTCACTGGCTTCAGTTCCGGTCTGCCGCTGTATCTGCTGTTTAATTTATTACCCGCATGGCTGCGCTCAGAGCACGTTGACCTCAAGACTATCGGCCTGTTTGCGCTGATTCAGTTTCCCTACACCTGGAAGTTCTTATGGTCGCCGCTGCTGGATCGCTATGCCATTCCATTACTGGGCCGCCGCCGTGGCTGGATGGTGCTTACCCAAGTCAGCTTGCTGGCAGTGATTGCCGCCATGGGCGGATTTTCGCCGCAAAGTGATTTAACTACCATCGTCTGGATTACCACCTTGCTGGCTTTTCTCAGCGCCACACAAGACATTGTGCTGGATGCCTATCGCAGGGAATTATTGGCCGACAGCGAATTGGGCTTAGGCAGCGCCGTGCATGTGAATGCCTATCGCATTGCTGGCTTGGTGCCGGGTTCGTTGGCATTGATACTGGCCGACTTTCTGCCGTGGGATTTGGTGTTCATCATCACTGCCCTGTTCATGTTGCCCGGCATTGCCATGACGTTAGTGATTAAGGAGCCACGGGTTGATGTTGTCCCCAAAACCCTGCGCGATGCGGTGATCGAGCCTTTTCACGAATTTATCACGCGCAATGGTTGGAACAGCGCTTTGCTGATTCTGGCTTTTCTGTTCTTCTACAAGCTCGGTGACAGCATGTGTACTGCACTGGCCACGCCGTTTTATCTGGATATGGGATTTTCCAAAACCGACATCGGCCTCATCGCCAAAAACGCCGGGCTGTGGCCATCGGTTATTGGCGGCATGATAGGCGGCTTGTGGATGCTGAAGATCGGCATCAACCGCGCGCTGTGGCTGTTTGGTGTGGTGCAGCTATTGGCCATCTTTGGTTTTGCCTGGCTGGCTTCTGTGGGCCATCACGCCGACATTACTGCTGTGGAACGTACTCAACTGGCCATCGTGATTGGTCTTGAAGCATTGGGCGTAGGGTTGGGCACCGCGGCTTTTGTTGCTTTCATTGCACGCACTACCCACCCGGCTTACACCGCTACGCAATTTGCTTTGTTCACCAGCTTGATGGCCATCCCACGCACCTTCGCCAATGCCGCTACCGGCTGGCTGGTAGAGATCATGGGCTGGACAGGGTTTTTTCTGCTGTGCGCGTTGCTGGCCGTGCCGGGTATGTTGCTGCTGCTTAAGGTCGCGCCGTGGAATGAACAGGTCGGAAATAAAGAAGCAGTTTAATTCTAGAAAAAATAATTGGCCACAGAGAACACAGAGCTCACAGAGAAAAACAATGGATGGTCGTTAATGATCTACTCACTTATCGGGTAAGCATTAAAAATGTGTTAAATCCACACGCTCTCTGTGAGCTCTGTGTTCTCTGTGGCTTAAACTGCAGTTTTAGGTTAGTTGGTCGGGGTGAGAGGATTCGAACCTCCGACTCCTGCGTCCCGAACGCAGTACTCTACCAGGCTGAGCTACACCCCGACAAAAAACGACATTGGAATTAAAACTGTCGCGTGGCGGCAAAGTCCG
>JAUSKS010000286.1 GCA_030646595.1 Gallionellaceae bacterium
TTATTGCTGCCATCCAGCTCAGCCAGCCGGCGGGCCAATTCCTGCTGCATATTATTAAGCTGCCGGTGCATATCAAACCATTGCCACAAAAACACCAGCAGCACGACAAACAGCAGCACCTGCATGACGCCCATGCGGGGGAAAATTTTTAGCAATGGTTTCGGGGGGGGTGTCGCAGGATGGGCTTGCTGCGATGGAGGGGCTGGCTCACTCATATCTATCATCTGTTATCTGATCGCCATCTGTTATCTGACCGCTACGCCGCCCATGCCAACAAACCTGACATCAAACCATCATCCCCACCCTGTGTCGTCACCACTTCGCGCCAGCCCAGTTTATGTGCGGCGGTGGCAATACGTTCATGGGGGGCGAACAAAGGTATGGTGACTACCTGTTGTTTGCCTGACTCATCCAGCATATCCCATAAATATCTTAGCGCTTCGCTGCTGGTAATGGTAATCGCGTGAGGATGCGCAGCCAGTAACATATTCGCATCCTGTTGTGGTTTAGCGCGCTGGTAACAGGCAACATACTCCACCAAAGCTCCGCGCGCCTTGAGTGTATCACCCAGCAATTCACGCCCGCCATCGCCGCGAAAAATCACCACCCGCCAACCTGCCACTTGCTGCAACTGCGGCAAGGCCAACAAGGCTTCGCTGTCGAATTTATCTTGTGGCGCAATAACATTTTGCACACCATACTCGCGCAGTAACTTGGCGCTGCCTTGGCCGACGGTGGCGATTTTCAGATTTGGGGGCAGGGCTGAAGTCGCAACAATTGCCGACATGCCATAGCTCACCGCATTCGGGCTTATAAAAATAGCGAGCTGAAACTGATGCAGCCGCGCAACCATCTCATGCAAAGCGCGTACATCAACTACCGGGCTGATCTCCAGCAAGGGAAACAGAATGGCTTGCCCCCCTGCCTGAGAAATGCGTTGCGCCAGTTGCGCCGCCTGCTCGCGCGGACGGGTCACGACGATGTTCAATCCGGCCAGTGGCTGATTCACTACGGGCTATCAAAGAGCGCAGCTCTTTGGTCTATATACGAGCACGCTGCTGAGAAAAACAAAATCATAAAGCGGCCAGAATTTCATCCGCGCCTTGCGCGCGCAGCGCTTGTGCTACGGCATTACCCAAGGCTTCGGGGTCGGCAGTGGTGCCGCGTTGTTCGGCACGCGCCATGCGTTTCCCATCCGGGCTGGCGACAAAGCCGCGCAGGCGCAACACCGTGCCCTCCACTTCGGCAAAGCCACCCAGCGGTACCTGGCAACTGCCTGCCAGCGCGCGGCTCAAGGCGCGTTCGGCCATGACGCAAGCAGCAGTATCGGCATGATGCAAGGGGGCCAACAAAGCCGTCAAATCGGGGCGGTTAGTCATACATTCTATGCCTAGCGCGCCTTGGCCCACTGCGGGCAAACTTTTTTCAGTGGCGATCAAATCACGTATGCGGTTGCCCAGGCCCAGGCGCTTCAAGCCTGCAGCAGCAAGGATAATGGCGGCATATTTGCCTTCGTCCAGTTTGCGCAGCCGGGTCTGCACATTGCCGCGCAGCGGCTCAATTTGTAAATGCGGAAAGCGCGCACGCAACTGACTTTCGCGGCGCAAGCTGGAAGTACCCACCACGCTGCCGGCAGGTAAGGCATCCAGATTGGCAAAATTATTGGAGACGAAAGCATCGCGCGGATCTTCGCGCTCACCGATGCAGGCCAGCATGAACCCTGGTGGCAAGTGCATGGGCACGTCTTTTAACGAATGCACGGCGATATCGGCGCTGCCATTTTCCAGCGCAGTTTCCAGCTCTTTCACGAATAAACCCTTGCCTCCTATTTTGGATAGCGTGACATCGAGGATTTGGTCGCCCTGCGTGGTCATGCCCAATATGCTGACTGCGGTTTGCGGGTATAATGCGCGCAGCCGATCACGGATATATTCTGCCTGCCACATTGCCAGTGCGCTTTCGCGCGAAGCGATGACCAGTTTGGCTGGGGCAGTTGGCGCTTGAGGTGTCTGTTTCATTGGTTTTCCTGAAGTAGTTTTGCGAAATCCGTCGCGCGCATTCTAACATGAGCCTGCTGCGCGCGCGTGGCGCTGTGCCTTATACAAAACCGCATTAATGCGGATGTTTGTGCCCCAGGAAAGGGGCGGGGTAAAAATAAAAAACATCCGGTTGATTGCGTATGGAATTAGAAGAATGAATATGATGAATTTGCTTGCCACGCCCGCCGATATTTCCAGCAAGGATGTGCCCCTGCGCGACGATATACGCCTGCTTGGACGCATCCTGGGCGACACCCTGCGCGAGCAGGAAGGCGATGAAACTTTTGATCTGGTGGAAAATGTGCGCCGCATGGCGGTACGCTTGCGCAAAACCCACGACGAACGCGACCGCGCCCAACTGGAGCAAGTGCTGGATACCTTGTCGCCGCGCGACACGCTGTCGGTGGTGCGCGCTTTCAGCTATTTTTCACAGCTGTCCAACATCGCTGAAGACCTGCACCACAACCGCCGCCGCCGCGCACATCTAAAGGCCGGTTCGCAGCCACAGGAAGGTAGCATGCAACTGGCGCTGGATCGTGTGCAGGAAAAAAATATTTCGGCGGACGCCATCCAGAATTTTTTCAATAAGGCGCTTATCTCGCCGGTGCTCACTGCCCACCCCACCGAGGTGCAGCGCAAGAGCATACTGGATCGCCAGCTCATCATTTCCAGCCTGATGTCAGAGCGCGATCGCATCGACATGACGCCCGATGAACTGGCCGATAACGAAGAAGCATTACGCCGTTTTGTCCTGATTCTGTGGCACACGCGCATGTTGCGCACTTCCAAGCTGACGGTACCGGATGAAATTAAAAACGGGCTGGCTTATTACCGCTATACCTTTCTCACCGAAATTCCGAAAATTTATGCTGATCTGGAAAAGCAACTGGAACAGCGCTATGGCAGGCACATTAACATTCCACCCTTCCTGCGTATCGGCAGCTGGATAGGCGGCGATCGCGATGGCAATCCTTTTGTCACGCATGAGGTGATGAAAAATGCCGCCGAGCGGAATTCGGCGCAGGTCCTGGAATATTATTTGTCGGAAACACACATACTCGGTACGCGGCTGTCCCTGTCCACGCGCCTGATACAGGTTAGCGATGAGCTCAAGAATTTTGCCGCACAATCGCCGGATAAGGCGCCCAGCCGCGAAGACGAGCCTTACCGCCGCGCGCTGATTGTGATTTATTCGCGGCTGGTGGCAACGGCAGAAGCACAAGGCCAGCAAGTGGAACATCTGCGCCCGCAGGATGCCGCCGCCCAACCTTATGCCAACGCCCAGGAATTCATGGCTGATCTGGATATCCTGATTCATTCGCTCGCCCACCATCATGCGCTGTATCTGGCGCGCGGGCGCATTGCTTATCTGCGCCGTGCTGTAGAAGTTTTTGGTTTTCATCTGGCCCCGCTGGATATGCGCCAACACAGCGCCGTGCATGAGCAGGTGGTGGCTGAACTGCTCGCTGTAACAGGAATCAACGGTTACACTCAACTGGATGAAACCGCGCGCCGCACCGTGCTATTGACGGCATTGCAAGCAGGTAAGCCAATCGCCGCAGACATGGGAAATTTTTCTTCCGTGGTGCAAAGCGAGCTGCACATCATGCAGGCGGCGGCAGATATACACCGCCGTTTCGGACGCGCCGCGCTGCCCAACGCCATTATTTCCAAAACCGATGGCGTAAGCGATATGCTGGAAGTGGCGCTGATGTTGCAGCAGGCCGGGCTGCTGGAAGTCGGACCCTCTAATGAACTAATAGGTCAACCCCATCCCCACCCTAACCCTCCCCTTGAAGGGGAGGGAACTGCGCCCCTTCCCCTTCAAGGGGAAGGGTGGGATGGGGATGGGGTAAAGACAAAAAATAGGCATGCTCTGCACATCAACATCATCCCGCTGTTTGAAACCATCACCGATCTGCGCGGTTGCGGTGTCATCATGGATGCGCTGTTCTCCATTCCCTTTTACCGCACCTTGTTAAATAGCCGTGGCAACACACAGGAAGTGATGCTGGGTTATTCCGACAGCAACAAGGATGGCGGCTACCTCACCGCCAACTGGGAGCTATATAAAGCCGAACTGGAACTGGTAAAAGTATTCGACAAGCATGGCATTGAACTGCGTTTGTTCCATGGCCGGGGTGGTACGGTAGGCCGTGGTGGTGGCCCCAGCTATCAGGCCATTCTGGCGCAACCACCGGGCAGCGTGAATGCGCAAATCCGCATCACCGAACAGGGTGAAGTCATCGCCAGCAAATATTCCGATCCGGAAATTGGCCGACGCAATCTGGAAATTCTGATCGCTGCCACCATGGAAGCCACGCTGGTACACCATCATGGCGACGACACCACCATGCCGGAGTTTCATCGCATCGTGGAAGCGTTAAGTGGAGAAGCCTATGCCGCTTATCGCAAGCTGGTGTATGAGACCCCCGGTTTCACCGATTATTTTTTCGCCTCCACACCCATACGCGAAATCGCTGAACTCAATATCGGCAGCCGTCCTTCGTCACGCAAGGCCACGGACAAAATCGAAGACCTGCGCGCCATTCCCTGGGTATTCAGCTGGAGTTTGAATCGTGTGCTGCTGCCCGGCTGGTATGGCTTTGGCAGCGCGGTGCAACGCTTCATTGCCGAAGAAGGCGATGCAGGTCTGAAACAATTACAAGCCATGTATCAGAATTGGGCATTCTTCCGTGGCCTGCTGTCCAACATGGACATGGTACTTTCCAAAACCGATATGGGCATCGCCTCACGCTATGCCGAACTGGTACCAGACGAAACCTTGCGCCATAAAATATTTGGCGAGATTGCAGCAGAATGGCAACGCACCGTGGACATGTTGTTCGCCATTACCGGCGCGACGACTTTATTGCAGGACAACCCCACCCTGGCGCGCAGCCTGGCTACGCGCACACCCTATATAGACCCACTTAACCACCTGCAAGTGGGCCTGTTGCATCGCCATCGCGCGGGGGATACGGATGAATTAGTTAAGCGCGCCATTCATCTGACCATTAACGGGATAGCAGCGGGGTTGCGCAATAGCGGATAGTAAACCTGCATCAAGGCGCGCTGTACGCAGCATGAATAGTCAACAAATCCTGGTGCAACACGCTATTGCGCCCTGCATCCTTTGGTGTAACATAAATCCAGAAATAATTGGAGAGTCTTATGCGCACTACTACCCTTAAAATACGGCCTGATTTAAAAGACCAGCTTGATCATTTAGCTGCGGAAATTCACCGCAGCGAAACAGATTTGGCAAATGAGGCGGTTACGCTCTACCTCGCGCAACAACGCAGGATTATTAACCATATTCAGGACGGCCTCGAACAAGCCCAAAAAGGTGAATTTGTGCCGGATGATGAAATGGAAGCATTTTTCGCCCACTATGGCGAACCGATTGCATGAAACTACGCTATACCGTGCGCGCACGGCACGACCTTACCGAGATTCATGACTATGTTGCACAAGCCAACCCACAAGCAGCCAAGCGCCTTGTTTCCATTATTCGTAAAGAAGCGGGTATCTTGCTGCATAATCCTCTGCTGGGCAGGATTGGGCGCGTCGAAGGAACGCGTGAACTCACTGTGGGACGCTATCCTTTCATGATTGCCTATCGTATCGAGGCGGGTGAAATTCATATATTGACCGTAGTGCATACAGCGCGATTGTGGCCAGAGAATTTGTAACGAGCACTCCAGTATCAGCCCGGTTTTTCCTCCAGCCCCAACTCCTGAATCTTACGCGTTAGAGTATTGCGCCCCATACCCAGCAGGGTGGCCGCTTCTATGCGTCGGCCACCGGTGTGTTGCAAGGCCTGGGTAATAAGCGTGCTTTCAAATTGCCGGTTCATATTGTCCAGAATATTCTGCTCGCCGCGCTGCAAGGCAAAGGCTACCTGTTGTGCCAGGCTGCTGCACCAATTGCCGCTTGCGCTGCTGGTAGGCAGTTCGCGCCATTCTGGTGGCAGGTCGGCAATGGCTACTTGCTGCGAGGGTGTCATCACAGTTAGCCAATGGCACAGGTTTTCCAGTTGCCGCACATTGCCGGGAAAATCCTGGGCCATCAAATAATGCAAGGTTTCTTCGCTGAGCGATTTTTGTTCGGCCCCTAATTCACGTGCGCTTTTCTGCATGAAGTATTTAGCCAGCAGGGGAATGTCTTCACGCCGCTCGCGCAAGGGTGGCAGGCGCAAGCGGATGACATTGAGGCGATGAAACAGATCTTCGCGGAATAATCCTTGCTTGACCCGCTCATCAAGATTTTGGTGCGTGGCCGCAATGATGCGCACATTGGCCTTGATCGGCTGATGCCCCCCGACACGGTAAAAATTTCCATCCGATAGCACCCGCAGCAAACGAGTTTGTAACTCGGCAGGCATGTCGCCTATTTCATCCAGAAACAAGGTGCCGCCATCGGCTTGCTCAAAGCGCCCACGGCGCGTGGTGGTGGCACCGGTGAATGCGCCGCGCTCATGGCCGAATAATTCTGATTCCAGCAAATCCTTGGGAATGGCTGCGGTGTTGATGGCAACAAAAATCTTGTCCGCGCGTGGGCTGTGGCGATGCAAGGCGTGCGCCACCAGTTCTTTGCCGGTGCCGGATTCGCCGTTGATCAACACCGTGGCATGCGATTGCGCCAGCCTGCCTATAGCACGGAATACTTCCTGCATGGCGGGTGCATGGCCCAGCATATCAGGCGTAGCCAGGGTGTCTTCGGCGGAAATATTTTTGCGCTGACTGTGTTCCAGTGCACG
>JAUSKS010000290.1 GCA_030646595.1 Gallionellaceae bacterium
CACCGACATCAGCCACACCAACATTTACAGCAACCTTTACACCAACACCGACATCAGCTACGCCAACATTTACAGCAACCTTTACACCAACACCGACATCATCAGGTACTCATACTTGGTACGATTATGATTACCAAGGTGGCAGATGCTTCCAGAAAGACCATACCATCTCGGATCGCGATTGGTGTGAACATCATGGCATGAAGGGCGGCGGTAATCACCCATCATTGACAGGATATCAACGTCATGCCCACCTGGATTTCCCAGGACAGAAGCCATAACAAGCAGTGATATTTAAATAATAGCAATACCCCGCGGATTTTTCGCGGGGTTAAGCAAAAGGGTTTCGTTAATGCGAAACCCTTTTGCTTAACTGGAAGCAGCAATATGTTTACCATAAAGCCCTAGCCTGACTATCCTATATCAGTTATTCTTGCTGCTGTCGGCAGATAGCATGTTTCTCGTGTTAACTGCTGCACTTATACGAATAAAGTTCAACGTCTATCGATCAAGGAATTTAATATGTATGCCGAAAAATCCGGAGTTACATGGACCACATTACTTAGCCTGTGTGTGTGTGGTTTAACTGCCAGCTTGCCAGCCCATGCTGATCTATCCTATGGGGGATTTAATTATAACGATGCCACTTTCCAGCGACATATGGAGGTGGCCCGGGGAAGAATCAAAGTTAACTGTAAAGATTGTGATGGAAAAGGTTTGGTAAATTATTATTGTTTTGGGTGCCATGATGGGGTCACAGTGGGGACTACAATGATTGACAGGGGGGCTAAAATAGCGCCTTCCAGTACTTATGGTGAATGGGTGGTCCGAGTTGAGCGTATGTCATTTATGGGGTGCGATATTCCCCCCGAATTGATTCCTGAGATGGCGAGCTATCTTGAGAGCCTGCAAAAATCACCTGAAGCACAAGCAGCGATGGCAGCACAAGCCGCAGCTGCGGCTGCTCACGCTGCAACTGCTGCGCCAGGCCAGGTTGATGTAGAAAATTATTGCACGGGATGCCACGAGGGGCTAACCGTAGGTACTACCAAAATAGGCGGAGGTAGTATTAAGGCACCATCCAGAACTTATGAAGAATGGGTAGCAACGATTAATCGAATGTCTTTGCGTTTTCCAGGTTCGGGTGCTCATATACCACCTGAGCTAATTCCCACCATGGCCGCTTATCTTGACAGCCTGGACCAAAAAAACAAAGCACCTCGGACTGGGAACAAAAAAGCAAAGTATTCCAAACCCAAAGCAACCACACCAAACCCAAGTAAATGAGTGGCCTGGAAAACTTCAGAAACCGATTAGCCGGGTTTTGTTTATTTAATAATTCTACTATTCAAGGGAAGCAAGCGACTATATGGGGAATTGTTATTGCACAAGGCATATTGTTGAATGCGATGGTGGCAAACACTTATGCGCAGGTCCAAGAGCAGGAAACTGCGGCGCAGACCGTGCAGCGAGTGTGCAGTCAATGCCATGCTTTGGAAATTCAGGGTAATTGTTTAGCCGGAGATTGTGCTGGTAAGGTCAAGCCCACCATCCGCAGAACTAGCCCCCCGCCTTGGGAGATGGTGTTGGATTGGATGGGCAGCAAAGGTGCCCGTTTCACGGATGGCGAGCGGCAAGAGATACTGGCTTATCTGCAAGAAAATTATCCATCTCAGTCTTATCCGCTTGCCTGGAAAAGAATCAATGCCTTTGTAGGGCAGGGCGGATGGAATGTGACTTCGTTGCAGGGGTATGGGGAGGCACTCTATGCCGGCTTTGAGGGTAATGGAAAAATTTTTCGAACGACAGATGGTACAAATTGGCAAGAAGCCCTTAATACGCATCAATCTACGGTTTATGGCATCACTTCCTTTCGGGGCGCGCTATATGCAGCTACAGATGAGCCGTATGCCCAAATTTGGCGCAGTGTAAATGGGTTGAACTGGCAATTACGAGCTTCTTTGCCAACTGGAAATTCTGGCATACAAAGCATGGGAGTTTTTAAGAATAAACTGTATGCGGGCACTGCTCGAAGCTGGATTTACCGCTCCAGCGATGGCTTACATTGGGAACAAGTAGCGGCCTTAAAAGGTGATGTCCCTAACCAATTCTCAAATTGGACCCGCTTCTTGATTCCATTTAAGGGTTATCTCTATGCAGGTACGGAGCTGGGTTCTCTTTATCGTAGCGTGGATGGTTTGGCCTGGACTCAGATAAACGGAGAGGTCAGCAATAGTCAAGGGTTCCGCGGGGCAACCGTTTTTAAGAATGCGCTCTATGTAGGCGCAACCCGTGGTGGGGTAATCTGGAAGACAGAAGACGGCAAGGTATGGCAACGTGCTTTCAAAGCCCCCCATGATTTTACAGGCTATGTCGCTTCAATGGCGGTAGCGGGGAAATACCTGTTTGCGGGTATTAATGGTTATGTATTCCGCACGATAGATGGCAGCACATGGGAAGAAGTGGGCCACCTTGGTCCTTCTGCTCTGGAGGCAATGACAGTTTGGCGCGGAACGCTTTATGTAGGGGCGATCATGGCACCTGATAGCCATATTTATTCGGTACAGCCCTAATTGATTTTTAAATTCTTGCGGTTTGCTACAGTAGGCGCTATTGGGACCAGTGTTCACTATGTGATACTGTGGGGCTTGGTTACTGCAGGTACGGCTGTGTTGCTTGCTACCACTGTCGGAGCGATTGGCGGTGCCTTGGTTAATTATATTTTGAATTATCGCTATACATTTAACAGTGATCTGGCGCATCGTAGCGCACTGGTTAAATTTTTTACCGTTGCCCTGATTGGTTTGTTGCTTAACACTGTCATGATGGCCTTGCTGACACAGATGCATTATTTTATTGCGCAGATAATAACAACCTTTTTTGTTTTATTATGGAATTACATAGGCAATCTATTATGGACCTTCAGGATGCGGAAAAATGACCATGGGTGAGCGCAGACAGACACTTTCTATTGTTGTGCCTGCTTACAATGAGGAAGAGGTATTGCAAAGCTTCCACAGCCGGGTTGCTACAGTGCTGAATGCGGTGAACATGGATGCCGAGATTGTCTATGTCAATGATGGCAGTAAAGACGATACTTTACATATCATGCAGCAATTGCAACAAGCCGATGTGCGCGTGGCCATCGTGGATTTAAGCCGGAATTTTGGCAAGGAAATTGCGCTGACTGCAGGGCTGGATCATGCACACGGGGATGCAGTGATAGTCATTGATGCAGATTTGCAGGATCCTCCAGAATTGATTCCGAGTCTGATCGAGACCTGGCAAAAAGGTTATGACGTAGTCTATGCCAAGCGTTTGTCACGCGAAGGCGAAGGATGGTTCAAAAAGGCTACTGCACATATGTTTTACCGCGTCATGCAATCTACGGGGCGGGTAAAAATTCCCGAAGACACGGGCGATTTTCGTTTGCTCAGCCAACGCGCAGTTAAGGCCTTGTTGCAACTGCGGGAACAGCATCGGTTCATGAAAGGCTTGTTCACCTGGGTAGGATTTTCGCAAACCGCAGTTCCTTATAACCGGGATTCTCGCTATGCAGGAGAAACCAAATGGAATTATTGGCAACTTTGGAACCTGGCAGTGGAGGGCATCACTTCATTTACCACCGCGCCGCTACGATTAGCGACGTATATTGGATTATGCACGGCGGCAGGTGCGTTTTTCTTTGGTTTGCGTGTGATATTCAAAACCATTATGTATGGCAATGAGGTGGCGGGTTACCCTTCCCTGTTAGTGGTGGTCTTGTTTTTAGGGGGAGTGCAATTGATGGCTATAGGCGTAATGGGTGAGTATCTGGGCCGTATATTCAATGAAACAAAACACAGACCGTTATATTTTTTAAATAGATATGAGCCATCCAAAAACATTAAGCCAGAATGAGTTGTAGTTCAAAAATAATTTCTACCTTTTTATAAAAACATATCATGGTTGATACCCACTCAGATACTTTCTTTGGCCGGAAAATGCAATGGCTGCGCAGTAATCCCAGCCGCATGCATTTACTGGTTTTATTGCTATTAGGCAGTGTGCTGCATTTAGCGTGGTTGAGCCACCCCCGCCAAGTCGTATTTGATGAGGTGCACTTTGGTTCTTTTTCTACTGCGTATTGTTGTACGCATAAAAATTTTTTCGATATTCATCCACCACATGCCAAATTGCTGATCGGCGGAACAGCACATTTGTTGGGCTATAACGGCGGTGTTGATTTCGCCAAAATCGGTAATGAATTCGGCGAAGTCTCGCCTGCCCCTTTACGCTTGATGCCCGCTATTGCCGGGATATTGCTGCCACTAATTGTATTGATTATTTTGCGCCAATTGGGCGCTTCAAATACTGCTGCATTTTTTGGCGGGCTGGTTGTGCTATTCGACAATGCTTTGTTGTTGCAAACCCGTCTTATTGCACTGGATGGCATTCTATTGGCCGCAACTTTCGGCACCCTGGCTTTGTTTCTTGCTGCGGCACGTACGCAGACTATTGGGTGGCGTATAGGGCTGGCTTTATTGACAGGCTGCGCGATGGGGTTGGCGATAGGCTCCAAAATAACGGCGATTGCCGTGGCAGGATTGATAGCTGTTTATATGCTGATCCAGATTATGGATGATTTGCGCTGGGCAAATATTCGGCGCTGGTTACACCTATCCTTATGGATAATAGCAGGGGCTTTTTTCATAACCATTCTGGGTTGGGCTTTACACTTTTCCTTGCTCACTGAGCCCGGTTTGGGTGATGGCTGGGGCAAGCCCAGTGGCCACCTACTACAGGACATTGTGGAATTGCAGCGCAAAATGCTGGATGCGAATGCTACCTTGACCGCCACGCATCCGGATAGCAGCCCGTGGTGGAGCTGGCCGTTGATGAAGCATCCACTTTTTTATTACTCGACCGCCGATTCAGAACGACTGTATTTTTTAGGCAATCCCATGGTGTGGTGGGGCAGTACTGTGCTCTTCCTCATATTGTCTTGCACCTTACTCTATCAAAGCATGTCGGCCAAGGAGTTTAAACGGGATGCGCGACTACTATGGGTGCCGATCGTAGGTTATCTGGCTGCCTATTTGCCTTTGGTACGAGTAACCCGCGCCTTATTTATGTACCATTATTTAATGCCTTTGCTATTTGCTATTGTGGCTGGGGTATTGTGGCTGGATCGTATAGGCTGGATACGTCCGCAGGGTTTACGCAAGCAGCGTATCAGCTTTTATGTGGCGATAGTGATGTTGATCGGTGGATTTATTTTTGTCAGCCCCTTCACCTATGGTTTCAAAGCAGGGTCGTCGATGACAGAAAAAATGCTGACTGTTTTTTCCTGGATTCCTGATCCTGTGCCTAGCAGCGTTGCGCAAATGCAGCCGGCAGAGATGCAGGGTCCTGCGGATAAATCAACCTTGGCAGGTGCTTCAGTAACCTTCAAGTGGAATTTAGTGCAGGGAGCGACGAATTATCTGGTATGGGTAAATAAAATTCCACAAGCTCCCACGCGCTTTCTGGAAAGTCCCTGGCTGGAAAGTGCAGTGGATACCTGGACTGCAACCGGCCTGCCTACTGATGGCAGTACACTGTATGTGACTTTGTGGACTTATACGCCTGACAAACGATGGCTAGCCAAGGATTACACCTACACAGCCTATACGGAGCAGGCTGCGGCCAAAAAAATACACCACTCCCGCTAATTTATTTTGAAGATAAGATAATTACTGCTGCTCTTGATGACAGGGTAGTGTTGTGCGAACACTGCGGAATCAGCTTTCCAGGTTTCCCTTTCGTTGGGTCCGACGACTATATAATTGATACGGTAATCTTTCAATAATTGCGGATCGGCAGTGCTGTATATACGCTGGATATCTTGCTCTTGCTTGCTGTAGGAATAACCGTGTGACCATAACCAGCCACGGTAAGCCATCATGATCTGACGCCCAGTCAGAGCCAGCCAATTATGGTGATGATCGCTGCTTAACCACACACTATCCGCCGCAGTATTGCTTGTTACCCAGGCCGCTAGCTCCATTTCTTCGACACTGAACATCGCATGTCGATGCATATCAATACGCGCTACCCGATAAGCAGCAATGGCTCCCGAAGTTGTGCATAACAGAACACTGACGATAGCGATATCCACCATAAGTACCGCCAGTATAGGTTTGCCCGTGTGGCTGGAAAATACTCGCATTCCGTGTTGCCATAATTGCACAATGCAATACGCGCTGAGGCCGGCAAAACCCAAGGTAGCCCAGGTCAGGAGTTTGGTGTTATCCCACGACCACGGCTGAAAAGAAACGAGATTAACCAAGGCAAAAATGACGAAGAATGGTAACAACACAAATAGCCATGCGCCTTTTTTTCGGGCCGTATCTTGTGTTCTGATCAGCCAGATCAGGCCTGCCACGGCCAGCACAGGCAATACTCCCCAGTTCTTGAACCAGAACCACAGCCAGTTAACGGAACGCTCGGTGGCTTGCCAGCCCGGCAACCAGTGCATAAAATTGCTGGTGGAATGATCAAGAATGAAAAGCTTAAGCAAGGGCAGCGCAATGATGGAAGTGACTCCCCCGATCAACAACCACGGCTTTGCGCGCTGCAGCCAGGGGCCTTTAGAGAACAGTAAATAGCCCACGCTCCAGAAGCACAGGATGACAAACACGCCGATAAAGGAATGGGTATGGATCAGTGGCAACAGGCCCAGCAAAATGGCTGCTGTGACCAGCTTGATAATTCGTGTCCGATCCAGCACGCCCGCAAAATTTTCCAGAGTCGTATAAATCAGCGTCAATGCCAACAAGGCAACCGGGAAACCATGAGTAAAGCTGCGTTGCGGAATCAGGATACTGTTTATCAAGGACTGCACCACAACATGGTGATCCTCCAGATAAGTATAGTCACGCGGCGGCGAAAAAAATGTAGCCAACGGCTCTGCTGAGGCGAGAATATCCTGGAGAAAATAAACAAAACCCAAGCCCCCATTGAGCAAAAAAATCCACGAGGCCAGCACGGCAATACCGGTAGACCGAAACAGTGCGTTAAAAAAATAATACAGCGTGCCAACCAGGAGCAAGGAAAATATCAAGCTGGGCACAGCGAATGCCACCGGGAATGAGGCCCCTGCCTTTAACAACAAGGCCGAAATCAGATTAGAGATGAAGGGATAATGAAAAGGCGCATCCAGTAACAGAGGACTGGCATGGGGCAACAGGTCACGATAGGCCATGCTGGTGCTCACCATAAAATGCAGCACCCAGTCGGCCCACAGATTATCGTTTCCCGCCATCAACTCGCCATTGGGGTCTAGACGCAGAGCTTGTGACCAGACGTAAATAAAATAAATAAACCAGAATGAAAAATAGATTAGCAGCGCGGGTCTGGCGCGGACAAGTTTAATCATTAATGGGTCACCCTTGATCATTTCAGTATCCTTATTCCAATTCCTGATAAAAACGAGCACTGCGTTGGCTTCGTCTTCAGCTCCTAGCCGCACTAAATGTGCTGTCTTCGTCGCCTCATCCTTGCCGCCTTGTGCTCCTTTTTATCAGAAATTGTAATTATTCAGAAATCCGGTCAGACCGCACAATCAATA
>JAUSKS010000291.1 GCA_030646595.1 Gallionellaceae bacterium
CTCTGTGTCCTCTGTGATCTCTGTGGCTTGAACTGCGGTTTTTAGGTTTATTGCGGCAAAGTCCGTGCAATCACCCAGGCACTGATTTGGCTGGCACCAGCAGCTCTTAGCGACAGTGCCTATTCATTCAGCGATGCGCCGCTGGTCATTACATCATCTACTACAGCGATATGTTTACCCGTTAAATTGCTGCTGCAACTGAATGCACGGCGCATATTTTTGCTTCTTTCCTGCCAGCGTAGTGACGACTGCGGCGGTGTGTCGCGCACACGCTGGCAAGCATTGCTGAGCACAGGAATGCCCAGCTTTTTTCCAACGCGCCGCGCCAGTTCCTGTGATAGATTAAAGCCGCGTTCGCGCAAGCGGGCGGGGTGCAAAGGCATGGGGATAATGTAGTCAGGCTGGATGTGGCTCTTGTTATCGGCGCGCTGCGCCAGCTTATCGGCCAGGCGGTTTACTAAAACCAGTTGCTCGCCGAATTTTAATGCTTGGATCAATTTGTCCAACGGAAAAGTATAAGCAAAGACTGCCACCGTGCGATCAAATTGCGGTTGTTTTTGTAAGCAGCGGCCACAAGTCTCTCCTGACAAAGTGGGTAGCGCGCATACCGGGCAATGGGGCAGGGTTAAATAGGGCAGGTCAGCGTCGCAAGCACTGCACCATATCTCGTCACTGGCTGCACCGCATAAAAAACACGGCTGGGCAGGAAACATGCGCCACAATTTTGTGCGGATGTTCAAAAATGATGCAGTTAAAATTGACAAGCTGCTATCCTTTACGGATGATGCTGGCCTATTGTAATTCATCTCCTGAAGCGATATGACCACTCACGCCGTACAATTTTTACGTCCCGCCCCCATACCCGCCAAATCACCGCTGTGGAGTGTGGCTGAAGTCGAGGCCTTGTTCCGCTTGCCCTTCGCTGATCTGCTTTATCGCGCGCAGCAGGTACATCGCCAGCATTTCGATGCTAATGCGATCCAGCTTTCCACCTTGCTATCCATCAAGACCGGCGGCTGTTCCGAGGATTGCGGCTATTGCCCGCAAGCGGCGCGCTATGACACAGGGGTAGAAAATCAGGCCTTGCTGGAATTGGACGAAGTGCTGGAGGCGGCTCGTGCAGCCAAGGCCGCAGGGGCCAGCCGTTTTTGCATGGGTGCTGCCTGGCGCGGCCCCAAGCAGCGTGACCTGGAGCCGGTGCTGGACATGGTGCGCGCCGTCAAGGCGCTGGGGCTGGAGGCCTGCGCCACGCTGGGCATGTTGAAAGAGGGTCAGGCCGAGCAGCTTAAAGAAGCCGGGCTGGATTACTACAATCACAACCTTGATACCGCGCCGGAATTTTATGGCGACATCATTACCACGCGCGCCTATCAAGACCGGCTGGATACGCTGGATCGGGTGCGCAGTGCCGATCTACATGTATGCAGCGGCGGCATTGTGGGCATGGGCGAAAGCCTAACCCAGCGCGCCGGGCTGATTACCCAACTGGCCAATCTCGATCCCTATCCGGAAAGTGTGCCGATCAATTTACTGGTGCAAGTGGAAGGTACGCCTTTAGCCAATACCGAAGCGCTGGACCCGCTGGATTTCGTGCGCACCATCGCGGTCGCACGCATCACCATGCCGCAAGCGCGCGTACGCCTGTCCGCCGGGCGGCAGCAGATGAGCGATGCGGTGCAAGCTTTATGTTTTCTGGCGGGCGCGAATTCATTATTTTATGGCGAGCAATTATTAACCACGGGGAATCCCGAAGTCGAGCGCGATCGTGCGCTGCTGGACAAGCTGGGGATGTATCCACTTGCTTAAAAACATTAGCCACAGAGATCACAGAGCACACAGAGAGAAACAAACATCACCGCTTTTCTCTGTGCTTTCTGTGTCCTCTGTGGCAAAAAATGCCTTTCACCAACTTACAAAATGAATTGAACGAACGGACGGCGCAAGGCCTGCTGCGCCAACGCCGTGTACTGCAATCTCCGCAAGGTGTACGCATCACGGTAGATGGCGAACGCTATCTTTCTTTTTGCAGCAATGACTATCTCGGCCTCGCTGCCCATCCGCAACTAATCGCTGCCCTGCAACAAGGCGCTACGCAATATGGTGCAGGGGCAGGCGCATCCCATCTGGTTAGCGGCCATAGCCTGGCTCATCACCAACTGGAACAGGCACTCGCTAACTTTGTGGGCAAGCCTGCTGCCTTGTTATTCTCCACTGGCTATCTGGCCAACCTGGGCGCGGTGCAAGCGCTGGTGGGGCGTGGCGATACCGTGTTTGCCGACAAGCTCAATCACGCTTCCTTGAATGATGCTGCGCTGCTATCGCGTGCCCAGTTGAAACGCTACCGTCATAATGACATCGCTCATCTGACGCAGTTGCTGGAACAAGCGGGCAGCGGGCGCAAACTAATCATCACCGACGCAGTATTCAGCATGGATGGCGATCTTGCGCCACTACCCCAATTGCTGGCGCTGTGTGAACAATATGATGCGTGGCTGCTGGTGGACGACGCACATGGCTTTGGTGTGTTGGGCACACAAGGGCGAGGTACGTTGTCACATTTTTCTTTATCTGCCCCGCGCATTATTTATATGGCGACTTTGGGCAAGGCCGCAGGCGTAGCAGGTGCTTTCGTGGCGGCGGAGCAAGTGGTCATTGATACGCTGGTGCAAAGTGCGCGCAGCTATATTTACACCACGGCCAGCCCACCCGCATTGAGCGTAGCCTTATTGACCAGCCTGCATTTGTTACAACAGGAATCATGGCGGCGCGAGCAGTTGCAAAAATTGATTGCACAACTGCAAGGTGGGTTGCAAGGTTTGCCGTGGAAACCGATGTCTTCGTCCACACCTATACAACCCCTGTTAGTAGGCGACAACGAAGCAGCCTTGGCATTAAGTACCACACTACGCGCGCACGGTCTGTGGGTGCCTGCCATACGCCCACCCACCGTGCCGCAGGGCAGTGCGCGGTTGCGTATTTCCCTGTCTGCCGCACACACCGAGCAGGATGTACAGCAATTAATTACGGCCTTGCATGCGCTTGCACGTTGAAAGTTTGGGTAGCGGCCCAGCGCTGGTCATGCTGCATGGCTGGGGCATGCATGGTGGTATCTGGGGCAAGGCGGTAATACAGCTCGCGCAACATTTTCGAGTGCACAGCGTAGATTTACCCGGCCACGGAAAAAGCAGCGGCTTGATGCCCTATAATCTGGACAGCATCGTGCAGCACTTGCAGGAACATTTTACCGAACCGGTTGCTCTATGCGGCTGGTCGTTGGGCGGGCAGGTGGCTTTACATTGGGCGCATCTGGCACCGCAGCAAATCAGCAAAATGGTATTGGTCGCCACCACGCCCAGCTTTGTACAAAGGCCAGACTGGCCATGCGCGATGGCAGCCGTCACCTTGCAGGAATTTTCTGCTGCTTTGCTGGCCCATCCTGAACGGACTTTACTCAGGTTTATTGCTTTACAAGTGCGTGGTAGTGAATACGAGCGGCAACTGTTACAGGATTTACGAAGCGGCCTATACAGTCGTGGCATACCTGATAAAGCTGCCTTGCAGTCTGGGCTAGAAATATTGCGCGATACCGATCTGCGCGCACAACTGCCGCACATCACGCCAGCAACATTGCTGATTGCCGGAGAGCATGATTTGCTAACGCCGCCAGACGCGGCTAGCTATTTGGTACAAGCAATACCGCAAGCGCAGTTGCTGAAAATAAAAGGGGCTGCGCATGTGCCTTTTTTATCGCACAGCGATATTTTTGTGCAAGAGATTGTAAAGTTTCTGGAAGAATAATGATGAGGGGATTTTTTGCTCACCACTCATCAATGTGCTAGGGTAACGGGCAGTTTTAGCTTTATAAAGGACACCCATGAAACTCATACTAATCTGGATATGCAATGCACTGGCACTGCTGGCCGTGGCTTATCTATTGCCCGGCATACAGGTAGATGGCCTGGCGGGTGCCCTGATTGCTGCGCTGGTACTCGGTCTGATTAATACACTGGTGCGGCCTGTGCTAGTCCTGCTGACGCTACCAGTTACCGTGATGACCATGGGATTATTTCTCCTCGTCATCAATGGCCTGCTATTCTGGTTGGCGGGTTCCATATTAAAAGGTTTTGAAGTCAGCGGATTTTGGGTGGGGGTCATGGGGGCATTGCTGTATAGCATTCTTTCCTATTTGTTTTCCTTGTTCATTCCGCGTCAGCAAAAGCCCACTAATCGAAACGGGCCAGTAACCATAGACCATGACCAACTTCCCTGACCTCACATGACACACTCCAGATTATTCAGCTTCGAATTTTTCCCACCACAGACCCCGGAAGGGGTAGCCAAACTGGCCGCCACTCGCAAACAACTGGCTACGCTCAAGCCGGAATTTTTCTCCGTTACCTTTGGTGCAGGCGGCTCCACCCAGGACCGTACCCTGGAAACCATACAGCAGATCAAAGCTGAAGGGCATAACGCTGCGCCCCATCTATCCTGCGTCGGCTCCACGCGCGAAAAAATACGCGCCATGCTGCGCACCTACCAAGGCATGGGCATCAAGCGCATCGTCGCGCTGCGCGGTGACCTGCCTTCGGGCATGGCTACTACGGGCGAATTTCAATATGCCAATGAACTGGTCGCCTTCATCCGCGCCGAGACCGCTGATCATTTCCATATCGAAGTGGCGGCCTATCCTGAATTCCATCCGCAAGCCAAATCTCCGCGCGACGATCTGCTTAACTTCAAACGCAAAGTTCAGGCCGGTGCGAATTCTGCGCTCACTCAATATTTTTATAATGCGGACAGCTACTTTCGGTTTATTGACGAATGCCAAAAACTGGGCCTTACTCTACCCATCGTGCCCGGCATCATGCCCATCATGAAATTCTCGCAACTGGCGCGCTTCTCCGATGCCTGCGGTGCGGAAATTCCGCGCTGGATGCGCAAGACACTGGAAAGCTACGGCGATGACAGCGCTTCGGTGCAAGCTTACGGCCTGGAAGTAGTTACCCAGCTATGCGAACGCCTGCTGGCCGGAGGTGCGCCGGGCCTGCATTTTTATACGCTTAATCAGGCCGGGCCTTCTTTGGAAATATGGAAGCGGCTGGGGCTTTGATTACGCATGGGTGCACTACTGTCCGCAGCATAATATATTGACGTCCGGCATTTTATCCGGGCACAATGTAACCATTGGGTAATGGATTCCCCTGTTTAAATTTTTGTATCAGCTTCTCGACTATGGATGACCTGATTCACTATGATTTTCGTATTGATGCTTGGAAGCCCGAAACGCTCCCAATGGCTAGGCTTGCCGAATATTTGGCAAAATTGTCGGCAATGTTTGGACATAAGGAGTACGTACACTTTTTGAAAGTGCGCAAAGGTAGTGCAATCCCGGAAATTGCTGTTGAGCATGAAGCCGCTCCTAAAGTGGCGGTACGTCTTCGTCTTGTAGGTACTCCTGATGCTCCTCCAGAATTGGAACGCGCTAACCAAGAAATAAATCGAATGTTGCGAGAAGATAATGCCTCAGCCACCCTGAAAATTAAGCGTGGGAGTAATGTTCTAGTTTTTCCCGGCAGAAAAACGCCGCTTGCTGAAGAAGTGATTGTTCACGAACAAGGAGATCTGGATGGGGTAGTTATTCGCGTTGGCGGTAAGGATGACTCGGTACCGGTATGGATTGAGGGAGAAGGAAAAGTTATTTACAAGTGCCAAACTAATCGGGACATAGCCCGCCAATTGGCCGTACATCTCTTTGATCTCCCTGTTCGCGTAACGGGTACTGGACAGTGGTGCCGTACCCCAGAACGCAAATGGGAGCTTGAAGATTTTAAGATTAAAAGCTTTGAAGCCCTTGAGAGCAGCCCGTTAGAGGATGTCATCAACGACCTTCGACAAATAGAAGGAAATCTGTGGAACGAAATGGATGATCCACAGGCTG
>JAUSKS010000063.1 GCA_030646595.1 Gallionellaceae bacterium
GGGCGGAAAAGCATAGCGCCTTCCGCCGTATGTTTTTCATTTGGCGGATAACGCCTTTGGCTCATCCGCCCTACGAGGTTGGCGCACCAGCGACTTCATGAATTTGTTTAGCGATAGACATAGCTACCCTCACTTATCAACTCAAAATCCATTAGCCAAGATTCCCTCACCCTTGCAGGGGGAGGGTTAGGGAGGGGGTAGAAACGTGACCTTTGCACAACTCTACCCCCATCCTGGCCTTCCCCCTGCAAGGGGGAAGGAACGGGTTCAGTGCTAATGAACAATCTGGAATCACAGAACACTCGATCAAGCTTAGCTTCCAGCCCAAAGGCAAGGAATAGCGGTTAATAGGAGGGTGGGCAAGATGCACCAAAGGTACGCAATTCACTATGCGACGAGTCGCGTATGGAATTGTCAGCCCACGCTCCTTAATTCTTCCGGCGCAAAATCATCCACCATGATGACCTTGCGTCGTAATATGTAATCACGTTCTAGCATTTGCGTTTCCTGTGCGTTGATAGCGCCGTGCTCACCTGCTTCGGCAATACGCGCCAGTTCATCCAAGGCATTAACTTTCCCAGCCTTGCGTGCCGCCTCTACCTTGGCTTGCAGCGGTTCGCAGTTCAAGGTGCTGAGCAAGGCTGCTTCCAGTGCGCCGACGGCATCGCTTTCATTACCCGGTACATACATACCGGAAGTTAAACGGTTGCGCGTGGCACCGGGCTGCATTAACAACGCTGCCACTTGATGGCCCAATTCATCCGAGGGTGGAGCAAGACAACGCCCTATTGGGAAAATCAGCGCGCGCAAAATCAGCGCCGCGAAGCGGCTGGGGAAATTTTGCAGTACGCCGTCGAATGCAGTTTGTATTTTATGCAGTGCATCTTGCATGGACCAATGCAGCAGCGGCAGATCGCTGTCAGGTCGACCATCATCTTCGAAACGCTTGAGTGTCGCCGAACACATATAGAGCAAGCTCAACACGTCTCCCAAGCGCGCAGAAATTTTTTCGCGCCGCTTGAGCGTACCGCCCAGCACCAGCATGGCCACATCTGCGGCCAGCGCGAAGGCGGCAGCATAGCGCGTTAATTGCTGGTAATAGCGCTGGGTGGCCGCACCGTCTGGTACTGGAATGCCGTGCCCGCCGGTGAGTCCAAACAGCCAGGCACGTACTGCATTGCTCAAGCTGAAGCTGATATGGGCAAACAGGGCTGCATCAAAAGTATGCACGGCGCGCTTGGCATCCGGGTCGTGCGCTGCTTGAATTTCCTTGAGCACATAGGGATGCGAGCGAATTGCGCCCTGGCCGAAAATAATCATGCTGCGCGTCAGAATGTTTGCACCTTCTACCGTGATACCGATCGGTGTTTGCTGATAACCACGCGCCAGATAATTGGACGGCCCCATGCAAATTCCCTTGCCGCCATGCACATCCATCGCGTCATTGATGATCAAGCGCGCGCGGTCGGTGCAATGATATTTAACAATGGCGGAAATAACCGAAGGCTTCTCGCCCATGTCCAGCGCCACGGTGGTCAAAGTGCGCGCTGCGTCCATCATGTAGACATTGCCACCGATGCGCGCCAGCGCTTCTTCCACGCCTTCAAATTTACCGATCGGCAAGCGGAATTGTTTGCGCACCCGACTATACGCGCCACAAGTGCGCGCCGCCATTTTGGATGCGCCGGTGGCACTGGCTGGCAACGAGATCGAGCGTCCTGCCGCCAGACATTCCATTAACATGCGCCAGCCCTGGCCAATATATTCCGGGCCGCCGATGATGTATTCCATCGGCACAAAAACATCCTTGCCCTGCGTCGGGCCATTCTGAAAAGCTGAGTTAAGCGGAAAGTGCCGTCGCCCAACCTGTACGCCTGGTGTATCAGTCGGGATCAGCGCCAGCGTAATGCCACGCTCGGATTCTGCGCTGAGCAGATGATCCGGGTCGTGTAGTTTGAAAGCAAGACCGAGCAGGGTGGCTACTGGTGACAACGTGATGTAGCGCTTTTCCCAATTCAACCGTATGCCCAGCACATTGGTTTGCCCATTGAATTCACCGTGGCACACAATGCCATAGTCGGGAATGGCTCCGGCATCGGAACCGGCGAATGGTCCGGTCAGCGCAAAGCACGGCACTTCTTTGCCCTGTGCCAAACGGCGCAGATATTTTTCTTTTTGCTGCGGAGTGCCGTAGTGTAATAGTAATTCTGCCGGGCCTAAAGAATTTGGCACCATCACCGTCACTGCCGCCGTCGCGCTGCGCGAGGCCAGCTTGGCCACCACAGCGGAATGCGCCAGCGCCGAAAATTGCAGCCCGCCATATACCTGCGGAAAGATCATGCCGAAGAAACCCTTGTCCTTGATAAACTGCCACACCTGCGGCGGCAAATCCTGACGCACATGGGTAATGTCCCAATCGTCCAGCATGGCGCATAGTTGCTCGGTTTCGTTATCGAGAAAAGCTTGCTCTTTGGCACTGAGCACTGCCTTGGGGTAACTCAGCAACTTGTTCCAATTTGGTTGCCCGCTGAACAGATCACCATCCCACCACACTGTGCCTGCATCCAGCGCCTCCTGCTCGGTTTGCGAAATCTGCGGGAGAATGTTGCGGAAGACTTTAAGGATAATACGACTCACCAGCAGGCGGCGCAGGGTGGGAATGCCCAGCACGGCAACGACTACGACCAAGGCGATGATGACAACTTGGAACACATCGGCAGAAAGCTGGCTCTGAATAGCCAGCACCGGCACAAAGACTATCATTGCCAGCAACCAGCTCCAGATGGATGCGCGCATAAAAGCCAGTAACATCACCACGGCCAGTGCTGCAAGCATGGTTAAAATTATCATTGCCATTCTCCAATCAATATAGCTCAGTCGAACTGATATTTTGCATTACGAATTCCCGTGGCGCTTGAACTCGCTGGATTGCACGAACGGTCTGCATGGATCATGCGCGTGTCACAGCACGATGCACTCGCGGATGTTTTTTCTTCGCAGCTTGCCACAAATCATAAGCTGCTTGCCCGCGCAACCAGCTTTCCGCACTGGGGCCACCCTCTGCTGTCGCCAGCCAGGCTTCCAGGCGTAAAGCCATATCGGCAGAAATTCCCGCCCGCTCGTTAATGACGCGCGACAACTGCACTCTGGATATGCCTAATTGCCGTGCAGCCTCTGCTACTGAAAGCCCCAACGCGGGCAATACATCTTCACGCAAGGTTGCCGCCGGATGCGGCGGATTAAACATTTTTGCCATAGTCACTCCTCAATGATAGTTCCCCTTAATGATAGTCTTGGTAATCCACCAGAATGGCATCCTCGCCTTCAAATTCGAAAGTC
>JAUSKS010000308.1 GCA_030646595.1 Gallionellaceae bacterium
CAGCATTGCTGGCGGTTCAGCGTGGCGCACAGATATTGCGGGTGCATGATGTGCGGGCGACAGAGGATGCGTTGAAAATATGGAAGGCGGAGGATCAAAAAGCTAGAACCACAGAGACACAGAGACACAGAGAAAGTCAAAAGCAATTCAAGCTAAAACTATCAACACAAATTCTTGTTAAGGTTTTCTCTGTGCCTCTGATGGAACTACTAGCCATTCGACTAAACGATCAAACAACGCTCGTTAAGTCGCTGGTTATGTGTCTCTGTGGTGAGATGTTTTTCTGTAATGAGAAATTTTCAGGAGCAATAAATGGGCAGAAAATATTTCGGTACCGATGGTGTGCGTGGCAAGGTGGGTGAGTATCCAATTACGCCAGAGTTTGTCATGCACCTGGGTTATTCAGCGGGCAAAGTGTTGGCGGCTGCGGACTGGAATTTATCGCAGGATGAAAATCCCGGTGTGCTGATTGGCAAAGACACCCGTATCTCTGGTTATCTGCTGGAATCAGCTTTGCAAGCCGGGTTGATTGCCGCCGGCGTGGATGTATATCTGGCCGGGCCAGTGCCGACGCCTGCAGTGGCCTATCTGACCCGTGCCTTGCGCTTGCAGGCAGGTATCGTGATTTCTGCATCGCATAATCCCTTTGAAGATAACGGCATCAAATTCTTTTCCAGTCAGGGCGAAAAATTGCCTGACGAAATTGAATATGCCATCGAAGCGGGTCTGGAAACGCCGATCGTGACCATGCCATCAGCCCGTTTGGGCAAAGCCAAGCGCATAGATGATGCGGCAGGGCGCTATATCGAATTTTGCAAGAGCAGCTTTCCTTATGATCTTGATTTGCGCGGGCTGAAATTAGTCGTGGATTGCGCCCACGGCGCTGCTTACCATATTGCCCGCCACGTATTTCATGAGATGGGTGCAGATGTGGTAGCCATCGGGGTGCAGCCGGACGGCAAGAACATTAACGACGGCTATGGTGCAACTGCCCCGGCCAATTTACAACAAGCGGTTAAAGATCATCGCGCTGACATCGGCATTGCCCTGGATGGTGACGGAGACCGGCTGGTGATGGTAGATGCGGCAGGGCGTTTGTACGATGGTGACCATTTGCTTTACATTATCGCTCGTCACCGTCATGCGCAAGGCACACTCAAGGGTGGTGTGGTTGGTACGCTGATGACCAACCTGGCTTTTGAGCATGCTGTGCAACGGTTAGGCATTCCATTTCAGCGTGCCAAAGTTGGCGACCGCTACGTAATGGAATTATTGCAGCAACAGGATTGGCAACTGGGTGGCGAAAACTCCGGTCATATTATTTGCCTTGACCGGCATACCACTGGCGACGGTATTATTTCCGCACTGCAAGTCCTGCATGCTTTGCGCGCCAACAAGCAAACTTTGGCGCAAGCTGTGGCTGATCTGACTCTATACCCGCAAATATTGCTTAATGTACCCGTGAGCAAAGGCGCAGATTGTACGGCGCATGCCAGCGTACGTGCGGCAGTCGCTGCTGCGGAAACGGCACTGGATGGCAAAGGCCGCGTACTGCTGCGGCCTTCCGGGACTGAGCCCTTGCTGCGTGTGATGGTAGAAGGTGAAGATGGCAGCAAGGTGCGGCACTGGGCGGAAAGCATTGCGCAAGTGGTGCGCGAGGTGGCGTAATACCAGTGTGATTGACCGCATGCTGCAAACCAACCACACCGTAAAATAAGGCTGGGTTCCCTAATCCTTGCCGTGTTTGCCCTTGTTCTTATGTTTGCCTTTACCCTCTTTGTGGTCACCACCCTCATCATGGCCATGTTTATTATGTCTTTCACGATAGCGGGGCGCGTATTCGTTGTTATACCAATCCTCTTGCACAAAATAAACCGGCTGACCGCAGGCGTTGTATTTGCGGCAGTGTTTACGCCAGTTTTTGGCGTGGCCGGGCGGGACGTGCAGATAAACCGGTTCACCTACATGGACTGATCGTTTGATAATAACCGGTGCCGGGAAGAGCAGGGGAGGGTGTGGCAGATTGCCTATGTCAAGGCGGCCATAGAAGCCGGGCTGACCGACACTAACTGATATGCCAACATCGGCTGCAAAAACGGAAGTGGCTACCAGCATTGCTATCACGAATAGAAATTTTTTCATGGTGGGGCTCCTTGGTGAGTACGTGCTATATAACGCCTGCGATACTGAATGGTTGACGGCTGAACCAGCTATTAACCAAACCTGCCAGTGATGTAGTCTTCTGTTTCCTTGCGCTTGGGGTTGGTAAACACCGTGCTGGTGTCGCCAAACTCAATCAGGTTACCCAAATACATATAGGCGGTGTAATCGGATACACGCGCGGCTTGTTGCATGTTGTGGGTGACGATGACGATGGTAAATTCTGCCTTCAACTCATCGATCAACTTTTCGATGTGGGCAGTGGAAATTGGATCCAGCGCAGAAGTGGGTTCGTCGAGCAGCAATACTTGCGGCTTGACGGCGATGGCGCGGGCGATACACAAGCGTTGTTGCTGGCCGCCGGACAAGCCGGTGCCGCTTTGTTTTAATTTATCCTTTGCTTCAGTCCATAGCGCGGCCTTTTTCAGCGCCCATTCCACCCGTTCATCCATATCGTAGCGGCTGAGATTTTCATACAGCTTGGCACCGAAGGCGATGTTGTCATAAATGGACATGGGGAACGGCGTCGGTTTCTGGAACACCATGCCGATCTTGGCGCGCAGGGTGTTGAGGTCCTGTTTTTTGTCCAGGATATTGTTCCCATCCAGCAAGATTTCACCGCTGGCTTTTTGTCGGGGATACAGCTCGTACATGCGATTGAAGGTGCGCAACAAAGTGGATTTGCCGCAGCCGGAAGGGCCGATAAAGGCGGTCACCATTTTTTCCGGGATACTGAGATTGATGTCCTTCAGGGCGCGTTCCGTCCCATAATGAAAATTAAGATTGTTGACCACCAGTTTCGGGGGTGCGGCTAATTCAGCATTCATCAGCTTGTTCCTTAGTGTGTAGTTGCGCGCTGGCGGAACAGCACACGCGCCAGGATGTTAAGGGTGAGCACACTGAAAGTAATCAGCAATGCACCGGCCCAGGCCAGGGTATGCCAGTCATCGTATGGGCTCATGGCAAACTGGAAAATAACCACCGGTAAATTGGCCATGGGCTGATTCATATTGCTGCTCCAGAATTGGTTGTTCAATGAGGTGAACAGCAAGGGCGCAGTTTCGCCGCTAATGCGCGCCACGGCCAGCATGATGCCAGTCAGAATACCAGCACGGGCGGCGCGCAGGGTAACAAAGTTGATTACTTTCCATTGCGGCGCGCCCAGTGCGGCAGCAGCTTCGCGCAAGGTGTTGGGCACCAGGCGCAACATGTTTTCGGTGGTGCGGATCACAATGGGAATGACCAGTATGGACAATGCCAGTGCGCCGCCCCAGCCGGAAAAATGCCCCACCCGCACCACATAAATTGCATATATAAATAAACCTATGACAATGGAAGGCGCGGACAGCAGCACGTCATTGATGAAGCGCGTGGTAGGCGCCAGCCAGCCGCGCTGACCAAATTCCGCCAGATAAGTGCCTGCCAGTATACCGATGGGTGTGCCGATTATGGTGGCGATGCTGGTCATCATCAGGCTGCCAACGATGGCATTGAGTAATCCGCCTTTGCTGCCAGGCGGAGGCGTCATTTGCGTGAAGACAGCTAGTGATAGACCCGGAATACCGTTGTCCAGCAAGGTCCATAATATCCAGCCCAGCCAGAACAGGCCGAATAGCATGGCCAGCACCGAAATGCCCAAGCCCAAGGCGTTAATCAGACGGCGGCGGGTATAGAGTGGCAGCAGATTCATGTGGTATGGCCCTCCCGTTTTGCCAGTTTATATAACATATAGCGCGCCAGCGACAACACCACGAAGGTGATGAAAAACAAAATCAGTCCCAGTTCGATCAAAGCTGAAGTATAGAGCTCACCCACCGCTTCGTTAAATTCGTTGGCCAGAGCAGAAGAAATACTGTTGCCGGGCATGAGCAGCGATTTGTTCAATTCATGCGCATTACCAATGACAAAAGTGACCGCCATGGTTTCTCCCAGCGCGCGCCCCAAGCCCAGCATGATGCCACCGACCACGCCGATCTTGGTGTAGGGCAGTACCACCTTCCACATCACTTCCCAGGTGGTTGCACCCAAACCATAGGCGGATTCCTTGAGCAGGGTGGGCACTACTTCGAACACGTCGCGCATGACCGAAGCAATAAAAGGAATGACCATAATGGCCAAAATGATGCCTGCGGTGAGTACGCCTATGCCCATGGGTGGTCCGGAAAAAAACGGGCCGAGTAAGGGAATGGGGCCTATGTGTTTGGTCAGCCACGGTTCGATATAGTCGGCAAACAGCGGGGCAAACACGAACAGGCCCCACATACCATAGATAATGCTGGGAATGCCGGCCAATAATTCAATGGCAATCCCCAGCGGACGGCGCAGCCAGCGTGGCGACAGCTCGGTCAGAAAAATAGCGATACCAAAGCTGACCGGAATGGCAATCAGCAGGGCAATGGCGGAGGTGGTCAAGGTGCCTACAATTGGAATCAGCGCACCGAATTCTTCAGTCACCGGATTCCATTCCGAACTGCCGAAAAAACGGAAGCCGAATGCATTAATGGCGGGCCAACTGCCAATGATCAATGCAATGATGAGGGTAAGCAGCAAGGCCAGCACGGCAAAAGCGAAAAAACGTGTGACATTGCGGAACAAAAAGTCCAGCCAGTTTTGGCGCTTCAGTCGAGCTTCGCGTAAAAACATGGGCATGATTAATTATCGGTATGTCGTATCCAAAATTAAGGGGGCTGTGCGCCCCCTCAAATTATAGCTGCCGAATTATAGCTGTCGAATTATATTTGGGAAATGTGTTTGGACAACCTTTTCTCTATTGACTATTTCCAGATTCCCTTGCCATTGCTATCTTTAATCTGATTCTTCCACGCAGCACGCACCAGCTGCTGCACCTTGTCTGGCATCGGCACATAGTCCAGTGCCTCGGCCATTTTGGCTCCATTGCTATAGGCCCAGTCAAAAAACTTCAGCACTTCCTTGCCGGTTTCCGGCTTGTCCTGTGCTTTGTGCATCAGAATGAAAGTAGCACCGGTGATGGGCCAGCTTTCCTTGCCTGGTTCATCAGTCAGCAATTCATAGAAGCCGGGCGCTTTTTCCCAGTTGGCATTGGCGGCCGCCGCCTTGAATGAACTGTCATCGGGTTTGACGAATTGACCGTCGCGATTTTTCAGTTGCACATAAGTCATTTTGTTCTGCAAGGCATAGGCGTATTCCACATAGCCTATGGAATTTTTGATGCGTTGCACATAGGAAGCCACGCCTTCGTTACCTTTACCGCCTGTGCCTACTTTCCACGATACAGCCGTACCTTCACCCACTGCGGTTTTCCATTCCGGGCTGACCTTGGACAAGTAGTTGGTAAAAATAAAGCTGGTGCCAGAACCATCTGAACGATGCACAACGGTAATGTCATCCTCAGGTAATTTAAGGTCCGCGTTGAGCGCCACCAAGGCTGGGTCATTCCACTTGGTAATTTTACCCAGGAAAATGTCGGCCAATACTTTGCCATCCAGTTTCAGCTTGCCCGGCTCGATGCCGTTGATATTCACTACTGGCACCACACCTCCCATCACT
>JAUSKS010000319.1 GCA_030646595.1 Gallionellaceae bacterium
GTGTTGTATTCATCGATGAGCAGTTTCCGTCAATCTTGTGCCTAGTCCTCTTCAACCGGGCGCGTGAGTCTTGTCGTGTGCCTACGCAGCACAATGGGTTGTATATTGGCTACAGGTTCGGCTTTCAGGATTCCCTAATGATAGCTGATAGCACCAGGATTTATAGAGCCTGTTATTATGAATCTTCACAAAAAATTAGTGCTCGTGCCGATGTACATGGCCTGAACTTTCAGCCAACGGTGCGCAACCTTGACCATGAAAGCCAGCCGCCTCAACCTGAATCGTCGTATGGTTGATGTCGAATCCGCGCACTGTGCGATCTACCTCAGCCAGAATTTCCTGATCTGTGCGCGCGGATAAATCGGCCACGACATGCACCGACAACACATTCTTGCCACTGGTCAGAGACCACACATGAAGATCGTGAATCTCGTTAACGCCAACTATCCCGCGCAGCGCCGACTCGACAGTTTCCAGGTCAATATCTCTGGGCACCCCTTGCAGCAGGATGTTGATGCTCTCTTTAAGCAAAATCCATGTGCGCGGCAGGACCCACAGCCCGATCGCGGCTGCCACTGCGGAATCTACCCAGTTCCAGCCGGTAAAACGGATAACGATAGCTGCGGCGATCACGCCGATAGAAGCAAGCATATCGCTCCAGACTTCCAGGTAAGCGCCTTTCATGTTGAGGCTTGCTTCGCTGCCAGCGCGCAACATTTGCATACTGATCAGATTAATCACAAGTCCCATTACGGCGATGACCAGCATACCCATGGAATGAATATCTGTCGGTGTACGCAGGCGCTGATAGGCTTCGTAAAGAATGTAGATTGCGACCAAAACCAACAGCGTCGCATTGAATGCCGCCGCCAGTATCTCGAAGCGGTAATAACCAAACGTCCGCTTCTTATCGGCGATGCGCTTGCCGATCTGCATCGCTGCGAGCGAAATGGCGAGCGCAGCCGCATCGGTGAACATATGCGCCGCGTCCGACAGCAGCGCCAGACTACCCGTAATAAATGCACCGATAACCTCGGCGATTAAGAAGGCCGTGGTCAGCGCCAGAGCGACCCACAGCATCTTTTCGTGACCGGCGCGAACTGGCCCGTGTGTATGTCCTGTACCCATATAAATAATCCTCCAAATTTAAGCCCGCGTTAGCGGGAATGCTGCGTCAATCGCGCGTTTTTTGCGCGGTCGGCGGTGCAACATCAGGCGTTGTATTTTTTAATTCAGCGAACGCGCTGCGAAGTACGCGGTACGCAGAGCGCAGAAACAGGCAGGCTAAGCCCAACCCGACCAGAACATCAGGCCAGCCCGACTGAAGCAACCCAACTCCGGCGGCAGCAACAAAGACTGAGAAATTCGAAGCGATGTCATTGCGCGAACACTCCCAGACAGAACTCATGTTGATATCGTCAGTGCGATGCCGCCAAAGCAGTCCCCAACATATGCCATTGGCCGCCAGCGCCAACAGACTGACCACACCCATGGTTGCAAATACAGGCACCACGGGGAAAAGCATTTTGTATCCAACCTGCCCCAGCACAAACAGACCGGCAGTCATAATCAACAAACCCTTGAATATGGCGACATGGGCTTTCGAGCGAGCGCCGCGGGATATAACGTAAAGACTCAAACCATACGTCAGGGCATCACCCAAATTATCCAGTGCATCGGACAACAGGGCAGTAGAGCCAGCCGTCAGCCCGGCGATGAGTTCGACCACAAACATGAGCGCATTGATACTGAGCACAGCCTTAAGCGTGGCGCTTTGAGTTTTTCTCAGCGCTTCGATTCCACACTCTTTGTTGCAACAATCAGCCATTGGCTACCTCGACAAAAAGGCCTGACATAATCCTTCAACCCCTGAACGCTGGCACGTCTTACAGTCTTACAAGGATCATAACAAGCCCTGCTGCTCCACCTGGGTCACCCAAAAAACACCACGCCCCGCCAGACCGCAGTTCGCGGTGCGTAATGCCTGCATGACCTCATCTACGTCACTGTCCTCGAGCAGAATATCCACCCGCACGTGCGGTGTGTAGCCGACCACAAGGTCGCGCGCAGAAACTGTGGGGTCGCGGTTCGCTTGCGCGCCGTGGCCTTCGACTGGGGTGAAGGTAAAGCCTGATACTTGCTGGAGGCTGCGCAGGGTATCGGCAAGTGCTTGCTCGATATCAGCGTGTACGATCAGTGTAAGATTTTTCATGTGAGGCTCTCCTGTTCTGTTTGTAATTTGCGCTCAGCGCGGCCTTCGAGCCAAGCGTAGAGCGTGGGCAACAGCACCAACGTCAGCAGCGTTGAAGTGAACAAGCCGCCGATCACCACCACGGCGAGTGGCCGCTGCAACTCGGAACCGGGGCCGCTGGCCAGCAGCATCGGCACCAGGCCCAGGCTTGCGATCAGTGCGGTTAATAGTACCGGTCGTAACCGTCGCTCTGCTCCTTCCTGTACTGCTTGCAGCACGGTGCGTCCGGTTGCGCGCAGTTGATTGAAGTAACTTACCATCACCACACCGTTCAGCACCGCCACGCCGAACAGCGTGATGAAGCCGACCGAGGCGGGGACGGATAAATATAGCCCGGAGAAGTACAGACTGACCACGCCGCCTATCATCGCAAACGGGATGTTGAGGATGATTAACCCGGCTTGGCGTAGCGAGCGGAAGGTGGTGAACAGCATCACGAAGATCAGCGCGATGGAGATCGGCACGACCAGAGCCAGCCGCGCTGCGGCGCGTTGCTCGTTTTCAAACTGTCCGCCGTATGTGATGTGATAGCCCTGCGGCAATTCCACCTCGCGCTCTATCGTGGCGCGCACTTCGTCCACGAAGCCGACCACGTCGCGATTCTCGACGTTGGATTGCACCACCACTTGGCGCTTGGCCGACTCGCGCGTGATCTGCACCGGGCCATCCACCTCTTCGATGTCGGCCAGCAGCGTCAGCGGCACTTTTGCGCCGCCGGGTGTTTCGATCAGCAATTGTCCGAGTGCCTGCGGTGAGGCGCGCGCTTTTTCCGGGTAGCGTAGCAGCACCGGACTGCGGCGATTGCCTTCGATGATCTCGCTCACTACTTTGCCGCCGACGGCGGTTTCTATCATCTGGTTGATGTCCTCGGTGCGGATGCCGTAACGCGCAATATCCGGTTGGCGTATGCTCAGGCGCAAATATTTTTGCCCCGAAAGTCGTCCGCGAAAAATATCCACTGCGCCGGGAATGCGCCCGAGGATGTCTTCAATCTGTTTGGATTTTTCTTCCAGCAGCACAAGGTCATCGCCGAACAGTTTGATCGCCATCGCGGCACGCACGCCGGTCAGCATTTCCGAGGTGCGCATGTCTATCGGTTGGGTGAAGGCAATGTCGAGTTCCAAGTCCTTGAAGCGCTCCAGCTTGTCGCGCAATTGTTTTTGAAATTCTTCGACGCTGATGCCCCACTCGCTGCGTGGCTTAGTCAACAGAAAATTATCCGTTTGATATAGCCCCATCGGATCCATGCGTAGCTCGTCCGCTCCGGTGCGCGACACCACGCCGGTGACCTGCGGTAATTCCATGAAAGCCTGATGGATAGGTTTGTCCAGAGCCAGCGAATGTTCGAGCGATACGCTTGATGGTTTTTCAATAATCACCACAGTCGTGCCTTCGTCCATCACCGGCATGAACTCGCGTCCGATGGAGGGGATCAACGCCAGCGCGCCTACCAGTGCGATCACTGCCACGCCCACTGCCACACCGCGCTGACGTAGCGCCCAACGCATTAGCGGCAGATAGATGCGTTTGATGCGCGCCAATATCCAGTCGTCGCTATGACTGCCACCGCGCATCAGAAAGCTGGCCAGCACCGGAATTGCCGTGAGCGAGAGCACCAGCGAAGCAAGCAGCGCAAACGAAATCGTAATCGCCAGCGGTGTGAACATCTTGCCTTCCAGCCCGGTCAGGCTGAACAGCGGCAGAAACACCATGATGATAATCAGCACACCGGAGATTACAGGGGTTGCGACTTCGAGTGTGGCGCGATAAACCAGATGCAAGCGGCTTACGCCCGGCGGCGCGTGGCTCAGTTGCGTGTGGACGTTTTCCACCACCACCACGGCGGCATCCACCAGAATACCAATGGCAATGGCCAATCCGCCGAGCGACATCAGATTGGCGGACACGCCGAATACCTGCATTAAAATAAATGTCGCCAGCACCGACAGCGGCAGAATCAAGGCCACGGTCAGCGCGGCACGCAGATTGCCGAGTAACACGATCAACACCAGCAGCACCAACACTACCGCTTCGGCCAAGGCCACCTGCACCGTACTCACAGCTTCGTTAACCAACTCGGTACGATCATAAAACGGGACGATGGTCACACCTTTGGGCAGGGTCGGGGCGAGTGCCGCCAGCTCGCGCTTCACGCCTTCCACGGTGCTGCGGCTGTTCGCGCCTTTGCGCAACAGCACCAAGCCAGTCACCGCTTCGCCCTTGCCGTCTGCCGTCACCGCGCCGAAGCGGGTGAGTGAGCTGATCCGCACACGCGCCACATCCTTGATGTGAATGGCTGCACCGCTGCGCGTGGTGATGGTGGTATTGGCAATGTCGTCGGCGTTGCGCAATTGCCCGACGGTACGCACCAGCAACATTTCCTGCTCGCGGTTGATGCGGTCGCCGCCCGCGTTGCGATTATTTTTTTCCAACGCTTGTTCGATGTCATGCAAATCCAAACCTTGCGCCGCCAGTTGCGCC
>JAUSKS010000321.1 GCA_030646595.1 Gallionellaceae bacterium
GACGCTTGCCGGCCAGCCATGTCGCCACGACCGCGGTGGGCTCTTACCCCGCCATTTCAACCTTGCCTGATCCGCTTGCGCAGCCATCGGCGGTGTATTTTCTGTGGCACTGTTCATCACCTCACGGTGTCCGGCCATTAACCGGCATCCTGCTCTACGGAGCCCGGACTTTCCTCCCCACACTTGCGTGTGCGGCGACTGTCTAGCCAGCTTCGCGGCGGAGTGTAACACGGCATAGCATAGGCACGTAGGGACGCGATTTATCACGCCCCCACATTAATGATGTTCAGCATGGTCGTGTTTGGTAGCACCAGAAACTTTGGTGTTTTGCAGTTTGGCGGGGTCGGTCTCACCATTGATATTGATCAGGTTGAGTTTGCCTGCGCCCTGTTTCATGTCGTCGGAAAAATCATATACGGCTCCGACTATGACCAATTGGCCCGCCTTCACTTTGTCAGAAAATTTCTGCATGGCCGTTGTAACCTGGTTATGCACATTGGTTTTTACCCCGTCAATAACGGCCACTCCTTTATCTATTCTGATAGTGTCCAGTTCGCGTTTAATAGCAGGCTCCAGGCTGGAGTAGTCACCGCTGGCTGCCTTGATTGCGCCACAAGAAGAATGGCCGATAAACAGCAGTAGCGAGGAAGCCAGGTGGTTCACACCGTATTCAACCGAGCCTTCCGCAGTTGCCATCTGATTGCCGATGTCGCGCACCATGAACAGATCGCCTTCCGGTGTCTGGTCCAGCATATTGGTATGCACACGCGAGTCAGAACAGGTCACCACGGTTGCGCGGGGATGTTGCCCTTTGGCCAGCTCCTGAAAAAAAGCGGGTTTATGCTTGCTGATATAGGTGGCATTCTGGGTACGTATTTCCTTGATAAAGGCCTGTGCTACGGCTGCGTCGCCATGAGCATGCTCGCTTGCGGCGAAAGCTGGAGGGGTAGTCAGGCAGATGGTAGCCAATAGAGTTGCTGATAATATTTTCATTGTTTCTCCGAAAGATGGGTTTGTTTATAGAGGTAGCAAAAATGCGGCAGAAAGTGTAACAAATTTTTTATTGGAACGGTTAATGCGGCGTTAACATTAATTAATCGGGCATATCTTGATCTGCCATATCTTTTTTGCTGATCTTGATGCCGAGCTGTTTCAGCTTGCGGTAGAGATGAGTGCGCTCCAGCCCGACTTTATGCGCTACGTGGGTAACATTGCCGTTTTCCTTATGCATATGATAATTGAAATAAAGGCTGTCGAAATGGTCGCGCGCTTCACGCAAGGGCAAGTCCAGCGGCAAGGTAAATTGTGTCGTCGTTTGCAGCATGGCATGCGGGTCCGCGCCCAAGGCCTCCTGGTGTGCCAGCGGTGTTCCTTGGCGTATGGCTTTGGAAACTGCGCCCAGCAGTTTTTGCAAGGCGATGGGTTTTTCCAGAAAATCCACGGCACCGATACGGGTGGCTTCCACTGCTGTTTCGATGGTGCCGTGGCCTGACATCATGATGACCGGCATGGTTAATAAATTATCAGCCACCCATTCCTTGAGCAGGGTAACGCCATCGGTATCCGGCATCCAGATATCCATCAGTACCAGATCCGGTGCCTGTCGCGCGCGAAAATCACGCGCCTGCGCAGCGTTTTCTGCCACCACTACCTGATAGCCTTCATCAAACAAAATTTCAGAGAGCAACTCCCGTATCCCGATTTCATCATCTACGACCAGAATTTCCTTGGCTGACATTTATATATCCTCTACTAATAATAGTGGCAACGTAATGGTGACCCGTGTGCCGCCGACTGCAATGTTTTCTATAACGATGCTGCCACCATGTTCTTCTATGATTTTTTTTACAATCGCCAAACCTAGCCCAGTACCCCTGGGTTTTGTGGTCATATAGGGTTCGAAAGCGCGTGCCAGCAAATGCTCTGGAAATCCGCTGCCATTGTCTTGCACATACAGTTTTAATGCGCCCTCAGCATTCCCGGTGCCCAAGGTAATTTCACGCTGCGTGGTATTGTGCAGGGCATCATAGGCGTTCTGCAATAAATTGTGGATGACCTGACGCAAGCGGGTGGCATCACCCCGCACACTGGCATTGCTTGCTTCCAGATGCAGGGTAATGGGACAGGTGTTGGCTTCATATAAACCCAGCACCTCGCGCAGCAACTGGTGCATATCCAAAGCCACCAGCTTGGGTGCGGGCGCACGCGCATAGTCGGCAAATTCCAGCACCATGTTTTTCATGGCCGCCACCTGGCTGACTATGGTTTGTGTGGCGCGCTGCAACAACAGGGTGTCGCTGCGATCCAGCTTGGCACTTAATTTATGCTGCAAGCGTTCTGCAGAAAGCTGAATGGGCGTCAACGGATTTTTGATTTCATGCGCCAGGCGGCGCGCTACTTCGCCCCACGCTGCTTGCCGTTCTGCTTGCAGCAAATAGGTGATGTCATCGAATACCACGACATAACCATTTTCCACTGCGGTAGACAAACGCGTACCGCGCATGAGCAGAATCTGGTTGCCATTTTTGCTGAGTCGTTCGATTTGCCGTTGCCATTCGCTATTCGAGACCTCATCAAAAGCCTGTATGACCGCAGAAAAAAATGGCCGCAACAAAGGATATTTGAGTGCAATCTCAGTTAATGGCACACCTGTCATATCATTCAGGGCTGCGCTTAATATATGTACTGCACTACTATTGACTGAACGCAACCTGTATAACTCATCTACTACCAGCACACCGGAAGAAAGATGAGCCAGCACACTTTCCAGATAAAGTTTGGCATTTTCTACTTGCCGCTGTTGCTGCTCGCTCATGGTTTTGGCGTCTTTCAGTTGCAGCGTCATCTGGTTAAACAAACCAGTCAGTGCGCCCAGCTCGTCACGACTTTGTATCGGATGCTGTTGCGAAAAATCGCCTTGCGCCACTGCGCGCGTACCTTCTGCCAAAGCAGCCAAGGGTGCACTCAAGCGATCACTGATAAAAAATGCGGCTGACACAGCGCTAAGTAATACAATTAGCAGCGACAAGGTCAGGGTAATGCCATACAAGCGCTTTAGTCCTAAACGGGATAAGGAGAGCTCCTGATAATCACGATAAACTGCCCGCACCGTTTCCGCATCCGCCGAAAGTTGTTTAGGCACAGGCTGGGTCAATTGCAGCAAAGCACCGTGAGCAGAGGGATTAACTTTTACCAACACACGCAATGCCAGACTATTGTCAGGCAAGGTATCCACCATGCTGTAAAGACCTTGTTGATGCGCCTGGTGGATCATGTCTGCGTCGGGCATGACGGCTTGTGGCGCAGACTGCAAGTCGTTACTACTGGCCCAGGCCAGCACTGCGCCGCTATTATCGAACAACAACACATTCTGCGCCGTACCTTCATTAGTCAGCCGGCTCAAGGTTTGCGCATATTGTGCGGGCTGCTGTTTGGCCAATAATTGCGCAGTGAACTGCCCTTTTTTGCTTAATTCCTTGAGGCTGTTTTCCAGCGCGCCACGCCCCAGATTCAAGCCACCTTCCAGGGCTTTTTCTACCCTGACATCGAACCAGGACTCTATACTTTTGCCGAGGAATTGCACCGATACCGCATACACCAGCAACCCTGGCAGCACGGCGATCAAGGTGAAAAACAATGCCAGCCGCAGCGTTAATTTTGCGCCAAATATCTGGGCCTTGAGTTTGCCGCGTAACTGCCACAGCTGATAGCCCACCAGCAGGCCCAGACTTAACGCCAGCACACCGGCCAAGGCCAGCAGCCCATAGTAATTACGCGAAAATAAATCTGTGTTGGCACTGGCGCTGGAAAGCAGATACAGCAGCAAACTGCCGATCAGCGCACTAATGAAAATAAAATATTTCACTGATTACCTTTGCCGTCTGCAGCAGAGATGGCAGCAGCAGGACGTACTATCCAGCGAAACCAATCGGAATCCAGACTCCAGTCTTCGGTTGCCAACGCATTCACCTGTAGCGGCTTGGGTAATTGCGTGACGTCCAGGCGCATACGCGCTGCTGCAATATAGTCACCATCTTTTTTAGGCAACACCATCGCCAGATAACCCTCCTCCTGCCTGAGCAGTGCAGCATCGATGGGAGGGGCAGACTGATGGCCGATGATACGCAGGGCATCATCCAGACTGGAGAAATTCTGAAACAGCGAACCGCGTGTGATGCGGTATTGGCGGGTCAAGGTATTATAAGATAGCTTGATGGTCTGCTCGCTTTGGGTAACCACTTCATCCAACCAATACCAGCGCGGTCGGGTCAGTGTAAATTCGCTGATAAAATACAGCGGCACCCCGCGCGTTAATGCCTGGTCAATGAGAGAATTAAAACTGATGACGAAATCGGCGGAAAGCTGGTAGCTGTTATCGGAAAATCTGGCTTCCGCCTTGTGTACGGCAATACCACCCGCATAAGCAGAAGATAAAAGACAGAGAGAAAAAATGAAACAGAGCACAGCCCAGACCCTGCATGGGCCTGCTTTTGTTTCTCTGTTCTCTATTCGTTGATCAGGCATGCTTGTGTAGTAAGGCATAAAAGAAACCGTCATGCTGCTCATCAGGCAAGAGTTGGCCATCATTCATGGCAATAACGGATAAAGGTACCAATTCGGCATCCTCATGCTGCTGTAAAAAATCGCTGATGACTTGCTGATTTTCCCGCGCAAAAATAGAGCAAGTGGCATAAAGTAATTTACCATCTCTGGCCAATAGCCGCCACAGTGCGTTAAGAATGGCCAGTTGCTGTTGCGCGAAATTCTCTATGTCCGCTGCCCGACGCAGCCATTTGATATCAGGATGACGGCGCACCACGCCGGAGGCGGAGCAAGGGACATCCGCCAGAATGCGCTGAAAAAGACGGCCATCCCACCAGCTATCGGTTTGCATGGCATCGGCGCTGCGTAAAGTTGCCTGCAATTGCAAGCGTTGTAAATTCTCGCGCACCCGCTCCAGGCGCAGCGCATCCTTGTCCAACGCCAGTAAATCTATTTTTGCCAATTCCAGCAGATGAGTGCTCTTGCTGCCGGGTGCCGCGCAAGCGTCCAGCACATACATGCCGTCTTGCACATCCAGTAGATGCGCTGCGTATTGCGCACCGGCATCCTGCACCGACACCACGCCATCAAAAAATCCTGGCAGCTTATCTACTGCCACGGGTCGTGACAGCAATACCGCATCCGGTGCTATCAGGCTGGCCTCGATATTGTGTTGCGCCAGCAAAGCCAAATAATCTGCCGTTGTTGTGCGGGTGTGATTAATCCGCAAGGTCATTGGGGGGTGCTGGTTGCCAGCCAACAAGATGGCCGCAGCCCGTTCCCCATATTGCGCTTTGGCGGCATCTATCCACCACTGAGGATAAGAATATTGTCCTTCTTCCGTGCTGGCTGCTTGTGCCAGCACCGCTTCGCGCTGGCGCAAAAAATTGCGTAATACTGCATTGACCAATCCACTGGCGGCAATATTTTGGGTACGCGCAGCACGTACCGCATGATCCACCACCGCATGCGACGCGGCTTTGGTATACAGCAGTTGATACAGTGCCACTAATAATAGACAGCGTAATGGTGCATCGGTTATGGGTTTGTGCAGCAATTGTTGCAGGATATGCGACAACTGCCCATAAAAGCGCAGTGTGCCATAACTTAAATCCTGCAATGCACCGCGCTGTTGTGGTGTCAGCGCAGGCGTAGCTTGCAGCGCCATATCCAATACCTGATTCAGATTGCGCCCTTGCAATACCTCACCTACTACCCGGCTGGCCGCGTGTTGTGCAATATGCATATCAGGCAGAGGTAAAACAGTCACCGGGATGAACTGCAAATCCCTGGATAAACTGTGCTGCGGGCAAAGCCTTGGCATTTGGGCGCTGCAATATTTCCAGACACAACGCGCCTTGCCCGCAGGCTACCGTAATACCGTTCTTTTCTACTGCCAGCACAGTGCCTGGTTTGCCTGTAAGCCCATCGCGCGCACTGGCCTGCCAGATTTTGACAGGCGTGGCGTTAAAGGTGGTGCAGGCAATGGGGAAAGGGTTGTAAGCACGTACCGCACGCGCTAATTGAGTAGCTGTATCGGCCCAGTTTATTTGCGCTTCCGCTTTGCCCAGCTTGGCAGCATAAGTCGCCTGAGTCTCATCCTGTGGCACATCCGCGAGACGCCCTTGTTGCAAGGCGTGCAGTGCTTCAACAATAGCTTCGGCACCCAACTGTGCCAATTTATCATGCAGTGATTGCGCAGTATCTTGAGTAGTAATGGGACAGGATTTTTTCAGCAACATCGCGCCGGTATCCAAGCCCGCATCCATTCGCATGATGGTAATACCGGTTTCTGCATCACCCGCCAATATGGCACGCTGAATCGGTGCTGCACCGCGCCAGCGTGGTAATAGCGAAGCATGTATATTCAAGCAACCATGATGGAACATGCCCAGCACCGCTTGCGGCAATATCAAACCATAAGCTGCTACCACCATTATGTCTGCCGCGTAACTGGCCAAAGTTTGCTGCAACTCGGCAGATTTTAACGAAGCAGGTTGTAACACCGGCAAGCCATGCGCCAGAGCCAGCTGTTTGACCGGGCTGGCACTGAGATGCTGGCCGCGCCCAGCGGGACGGTCAGGCTGGGTTAATACCGCAACTACAACATGCTGTGCCAGTAGTGCTTCCAGGGCGCTGGCGGCAAAATGGGGAGTACCAGCAAAAATTATTTTCAAGGGAATATCCATTGGGCAGATTTAAATCTGGAAGGGTTACACGGCTTAGCTGCAATGAGTGCTTGGCAGGTGTGATTCTTGCTGATCCGTGTTTCCTCTCAAAGTAATTGATAGTCTGCCACAATTTGACGGTATACAGGTGTCCTTAATAGCACCAGCCTAGCTGAGACACTGAGCTCGCCATCTTGCCCCTGTCTCTTCTTACAGCTATTACTCTTTGCGATAAAGCCCTATTCTGTGCTGCCCAATTAGCTGAAGTTTCAGGCGTTGCAATGCGTTTCTAATACAGACAAGGAATATTTATGTGGGATCATCCATCAATTCAATTTAAACTGCCCAATGAGGAATGCACAAACAGCGAATCCACTGCTTGTTTTGATATTTCTAAAACACAACTCCTGACAGTGCGCCAACAAGAAGTGCTCACCCTGTTTTCCCAAGGTTTCAGCTACCAGCAAATTGCGCAGAAGCTACAAATACAGTCTCCTAAAACTGTGGAAAAACATCTCGATTTGATTCGCGCCAGACTGGCAATAAAAACGCGGCGCGAATGCATCCAGAAAGCCTTAGAATACGGCTTGTTGTAAGGCGTAAGCTACCCAGTTGGCGATTTTGGTAATTGGAAAAGCAACCTGACGCATTTCTATGATTGCCATTTACCAATTTACATGGTCTCGCGCTGGCGCTTCTTTATCTTGGATTTAAGCCGCGATTGTTTAAGTAGCGAGAGATATTCTACAAATACCTTGCCCTTGAGATGATCCATTTCATGTTGTATGCAGACTGCCAGCAACCCCCCCGCCTCCAGCGTAAATGGTTCACCCCGTTCATTTAGGGCCTGTACGATGATGTGTTCGGCGCGGCGTACTTTTTCATAGACGCCGGGGACCGATAAACAACCTTCTTCGCATTCAGTTTCGCCGTTACGTTCCAGAATTTTCGGATTAATAAATATTTGTAGCTGGTCGTGGGTTTCGGAGATATCCATGACAATGATTTCCTCATGTACATCCACCTGGGTCGCGGCCAGCCCTATTCCCGGCGCGGCATACATGGTCTCAGCCATGTCGTTGATAAGCTTGCGCGTGGCTGCTGTAACTGTAGAGACCGGTTTTGCCACGGTATGCAGCCGTTCATCCGGATATTGCAATATTTTAAGAATCGCCATAAATGCTTGCTAATTTAAATGACTACATGCAAAATTTAAACCGCCGTGTGAGCTAAGGGCTCGTAAATGCGAGTCTTTAGCTCCGCGCCGACCGACAATTCTGCAGGGGTTTCCATGCAAAAAATTATTATATCGCTGATTTGCTGTTTGTTGCCCGCCTTCGTTCTGGCTGACACGGTTAAACTCCGCGACAACGCACCGGATCGCCATGTCGTGGTAAAGGGAGATACGCTGTGGGATATTTCCGCCAAGTTTTTCCAGGATCCATGGCAGTGGCCGCAAATTTGGGGGCTTAACAAGGATACAATCAAAGACCCACACTGGATTTATCCAGGCGATGTGGTGGTGCTGGATCGGGCCAGCGGCACCTTGCGGATAGGCGGTGCGGCGAGCGAGACAGCGGGGGCGAAAACAAGCGCCACAGCACCTTCTGATGTCGTCAAGCTGTCGCCTCAGATGCGTATAGGGAAAAACCAGCATGAAGCGATCCCCAGCATACCTGCCAGTGCTATCGAGCCCTTTCTCAAACGGCCATTGGTGATTGAGGAAAACGGGCTGGCAGCGGCACCCAGCATTGTAGGCACATATGAGCAAAGGGTGTTGCTGGGCAATAGCGATATTGCTTACGTAAAAGGGATATCTGAGGAACAGGGACCGCTGTGGCAAGTGTATCGTCCGGGCCGAGCGCTGACTGATCCAGACAGTGAAGAAATATTGGGTTACGAAGTGGTTTACCTGGGCGATGCCGAAGTCGAGAAATTTGCTGATATCAGTACGCTCAGGATCACCCAGGCGAATCAGGAAATGCATAAAGGAGACAAACTCGTCTATGCTACGGCCCATGTACCCGATAATTATGTGCCGCGTGTGCCAGAAAGCAAAATCAGTGCGCGGGTTATCTCGATTTATGGCGGTGTCAATCAAGCCGGACAGAATACGGTGATTACCCTCAACAAAGGTCGCCGCGATGGGTTGCAAAACGGCCATGTACTGGCTTTATACCGCAAGGGCGAAGTGCTGAAAGAAAAAGGCCAGACGATTACTTTGCCTGATGTGCGTTATGGCTTGGTATTTGTATTCCGTACTTTCGAAAAAGTAGCATATGGCCTGGTCTTGCAAATCCGCTTGCCAGTACAGTTGCTGGATAATGCGCTGACTCCCTGATGGATAGTGAGCTGGCTGCCTGGCTCGCCCTTAACCAAATATCGGGTCTGGGCAATGAAGGCTTGCGTCGACTGCTACAGGCTTTTGGCACCCCCGCCCGTATCTTTGCCACCCCTGTCTCCGCCTTGAAGCAAGTCGTCCAGCCAGCAGTGGCCGAGGCCATTGCGCAAGGATGGCAGGAAGCTGCGCTGGAGCCTACCGCTCGTTGGCTGGACGATAGCAACAATCATATTATTACTGTAGCCGATTCTGATTATCCGCAAGCCCTGCTCAATATCCCTGATCCTCCCTTGTTGCTGTATGCCAAAGGTCGGCGCGAGCTGCTCAATCATCCAGCGCTGGCCGTGGTCGGTAGCCGTAATGCCACCACACAAGGGTTAAGCAATGCCGAAGCGTTCGCGCAGGCGATCAGCGCTGCCGGGTTAAGTATAGTCAGCGGCATGGCACACGGCATAGACGCTGCTGCCCATCGTGGCGGATTGCGCGGACAGGGTTCCAGCATCGCTGTGGTCGGTACTGGGCTGGATAAAATTTACCCTGCTGCCAACCGCGAGTTGGCGCACCAGTTAGCCCAGGAGGGAGTATTAATTTCGGAATTTTCTTTGGGCACACCGCCGCTGGCGGCAAATTTTCCGCGCCGCAACCGCATCATCAGCGGCTTGAGCCTGGGTTGCCTGGTGGTGGAAGCCTCGTTGCAAAGCGGTTCGTTGATTACTGCGCGCATGGCTTTGGAGCAAGGGCGCGAAGTGTTTGCCATTCCCGCTTCCATCCATTCGCCGCAGGCCAAGGGTTGCCACCATTTAATCAAGCAAGGGGCCAAGTTGGTGGAATGCGCACAGGATATACTGGAGGAGTTAGGGCATTTTGCCCAGGGCCCAGAGCAACAGGCCCGCGCCCGGGCAAACCATAGCTTGTTTGACCATTTAGGCTATGACCCGATTGATATGGATCAGCTTAGACTACGCAGCGGCTTGACGATTGAAGCACTATCCGCCATCCTGTTGCAACTGGAACTGGATGGCAGTGTTGCCACTTTGCCGGGAGGCTTGTACCAACGCATCGTTTAAATAGTAATTTCGGGGTGCCATGTTTGATATTTTGATGTTTTTGTTTGAGAGTTATTTTTATGCTGGCAATTATCCTGACCCCGACAAACTTTCCCTCAAGCTAAGCGCTGCCGGGTTTGAAGACGAAGATATCAATCGGGCGCTGGACTGGCTGTCCGGCCTGAAGACGCTGACCCAGGCAGATTATCCAACCGTCATTAATGACAGCGGTTTACGCTGCTATGCCGATCTGGAATTGGCGCGCATCAGCCCGGAAGCGCTGCGATTCCTGACATTTTGGGAACAAACCAAAATGATTACGCCCGTGGAGCGCGAAATGATACTTGATCGTGCAGTCGCACTTAGACGCGAAAACCTGCCGCTGGACAAAATCAAGCTGATTGCCTTGATGGTGTTATGGAATCAACATGAAGAGCTGGATCCTATGGTGGTAGAAGACCTGTTGACCCCGGCCCATGCCAACCGATTACATTAATGAAATCATATGGCGAGTAATTTACTGATTGTTGAATCCCCGGCCAAGGCCATCACCTTGAAGAAATACCTGGGCAAGGATTTCGAGGTGCTGGCCACCTATGGCCATGTGCGCGATCTTATTCCCAAAACTGGCGCGATTGATACCGAAAATGGTTTCGCCATGCAGTATGAAACCATCGCCCGTAACAGCAAGCATGTAGACGCTATTGCCAAAGCTGCTGCCGCTGCCGACCATATCTATCTGGCACCCGACCCGGATCGTGAAGGGGAGGCGATAGCCTGGCATGTGGCCGAGCTGCTCAAGGGCAAGCGTGGGATGAAGAACAAAACCATGCAGCGCGTGGTGTTCTATGAAATTACCCAGACGGCGGTGCGCGAAGCAGTAGCCCATCCGCGCGAAATTTCCATCCCACTGGTGAATGCGCAACAAGCACGGCGTGCGCTGGATTACCTGGTCGGCTTTAATCTCTCACCCTTGCTGTGGCGCAAAATTCGCCCCGGTCTTTCTGCCGGACGGGTACAAAGCCCGGCGCTGCGGCTGATCGTGGAACGCGAGCTGGAAATCGAAGCATTCAAATCGCAGGAATACTGGAGTGTGCATCTCGACAGCCAGAAAAACAGCATTCCCTTTACTGCCAAACTGTTTCAGTACCAAGGCAAAAAACTGGAGCAACTCAGCATCACCAGCGAGGCGGAATACAACAAAATAAACGCCAACATCAGCGCTGCCAAATTACCGCCGCGCGTGGTGCGCGTGGAGAAAAAGGCCAAGCAACGCTACGCTGCTGCGCCCTTTACCACCTCCACCTTGCAGCAGGAAGCCTCACGCAAACTGGGCATGTCGGCTGACCGCACCATGCGCATCGCGCAGCAATTATACGAAGGCATAGACATCGGCGGGCAAACAGTAGGCTTGATCAGCTATATGCGTACCGATTCAGTCACGCTGGCGCAGGAAGCCTTGCAGGAAATTCGCGGCTATATCACGGCAAATTTTGCCCCCGACTATTTGCCCAAGGCCGCGCTGACCTACAAAAGCAAAGCCAAAAATGCGCAAGAGGCACATGAAGCGGTGCGCCCTACTTCGATTGCACGCACGCCGGAAAGTGTGAGCGCAGCGCTGACCATAGACCAAGCGCGGCTGTATGAAATGATCTGGAAGCGCACACTGGCCTGCCAGATGGCGCCCGCACGTTTTGATACGGCCAGCCTGGATATACGTTTAGGTGCAGACGATACTTTGTTTCGTGCCAATGGCCAGACCTTGGTCTTTCCCGGCTTTATCGCGGTCTATCAGGAAAGCACGGACGACAGCGAAGAAGAAGAAAACAAAAAACTGCCGCCCTTGGCCGAAGGTGAAACCATACCGCTGGATAAGCTATATGGCGAACAACATTTTACCCAGCCGCCGCCAAGATTTTCTGAAGCCAGTCTGGTTAAAACACTGGAAGAACACGGCATAGGCCGCCCCTCCACTTACGCCAGCATTATTTCCACGCTGCAGGCGCGGGAATATGCGGTGCTGGATAAAAAACGTTTCAAGCCCACCGATGTCGGGCGCGTGGTTAATCGTTTTCTTACCGAACATTTCACGCGCTATGTGGATTATGGTTTTACCGCGCAAATGGAAGATGAGCTGGATGAAATTTCCGATGGCAAGCGCGACTGGATTCCGGTTTTAAATGAATTCTGGCATCCCTTTACCAAGCTCATTAACGAGAAGAAAAATATCGAGCGCAAGGATGTCACGCAGGAGCTGATCAACGAAGCCTGCCCCAAGTGCGGCAAGCCGCTGGCTACCCGGCTTGGCAAACGTGGCAATTTCATCGGCTGCACTGCTTATCCTGAATGTGATTACACGCGCAACTTGGCCGCAGATGCGGACGCGGGCGAGGCGCGCAAAGAGCTGGGCAACGATCCCGCCAGCGGGCTGCCAGTATTATTATTGCGCGGCCCGTATGGCTATTATGTGCAACTGGGTGAAGTAGAGGCAGGTGCCAAGACCAAACCAAAACGCATGTCCTGGCCCAAGGAATTGCCGCTGGAAAATGCCGAGCTTGCTGCGGCCCTGGAGTTACTGCAACTGCCCAAGGAAATTGGTGTGCACCCGGAAAGCAGCAAAAAAGTCATCGTCAACATTGGCCGCTTCGGGCCTTACATCGGCCACGACGGAAAATTCAAATCCATCCCGCGCGGCGATAGCGTATTCACCATTACCCTGGAACGAGCGGTAGAGCTGCTGGCGCAGGCTAGAACCTCCAACACCGTGTTACGTGAACTGGGCTTGCACCCTGCTGACCAGAAGCCGGTAGATGTCTGTAATGGCCGTTACGGGCCCTATGTCAGACACGGCAAAGTAAATGCCACTTTACCCAAAGATATTACGCCGGAGGCCGTTACGCTGGAAGAAGGCTTGGAGCTGTTGGCGGCGCGCGTGGCCAAAGGGCCGGTGGTCAAGAAAACTACGGCCAGGAAAAAAGTAGCCGCTGAGAAAAAATCGGTGGCGGAGAAAAAGCCCGTGGCCAAGAAAAAAGCTGTTGCGAAGAAGAAACCAGTTGCCACGAAAAAACCAGCGACCAAGAAGTTACTGATTAGCAAAAAATAGCAATTTTTTCTTTACAACCATTGCCGTGAACCCACATCGAATAATCAGCTCCGTGCCAAGAGCGCAGGGTTGCGCTCATAGTATTTGCTTAGACCACTCACTGCAAAGTTTGCGAAATGAACGGCTGTTTTTTTGGGCTTGCCGCAAGTCCATTACTGCGGAAAAGGCAGGTTGATCTACTGTTTCACGGTATTTTCCCATGCGATTACCCATCCAGCCCTTTGCATCACGGGTATGCTCTGGATTAAAGTTTTGCGGATTATCAAAAGTGAACCCACGCTTGCCATGCAATGAATCGACAGCGGCAAGAAACCATGCTTCATATTCCCGATTCGCCAATACCACCGATATCCGGCGATGTGGCACATGTGAGCGCGCTCGTTGTAATACCTGCTCGCTCAACTCGGCCGGACAGTCATTGTCTGCGTCCAGTAACACAAGTATCCAACCATTATCGCCACACTTTGCAGCTGCGAGCAGTAGATACCGACGAAATTCCTCATCGCGACTCAAAAAACGATTGCGCCGCACCCGAATGGGTGGAGATAGATTAACTCCTATTCCTGGTGAAAGCCACTCACCCATGCGCCGCAACAAAACTGGCAACGCAGCCACCTCACCATCACCCTCAACAATTGTAGCGATGGCTATCATGACCCGATTTCACCAAATAATTCAGCCTGCCGCTGATCCTGTTCAGCCAGCACAGCCAAATTGGGTGTAAGTTGGTTAAGTCGTAGCAACTCGCCGGGAGAAAATAACCGATCCCGTAAAGCAGTACGGGAAGCATCATCGAGTGATGCAATGCGTGTCTCGCCAGCGATAGCCTCTACCGCGAGCAATGAATCAGCCGATAAATTCATGTCGTCCAGCAAATCCGGGCTATGGCTAGTGACAATGACCTGGGTGCGCTCGGAGGCCCGTTGCAAGGCCTCCCGCAATGCGCCGGAGGCAGCAGGGTGCAACGCGGTTTCCGGTTCCTCTATCCCGATCACAGAAGGCGCATGGTCTCGATTGCCCTGAAACAAGGCCGTCAGTATTCCCAGCGCACGTAAAGTACCGTCCGACATGTTCTGCGCCAAAAACCTCCACGGGTGTTTTGCGCCCGCCATGTCCTGCCGAAATGACAAAGACTCCATGGGTCCGACAGCAGTACGTTCCACACCATGCACTGTGGGCACCACAGTTTGCAAGTATTCCGTAATGATGCGCAAGGAATCTGGTGCAGTACGTTCTAAATGACCAATTACGCTGGCGATATTTTCACCGGCTGGCTTCAGCAAACGTCCGTCCTGTGGTTGCTGCAATTCACGGATCAATTTTGGGTTGATGTTGTAAAAGCCCATTGCTGTCAGCGCATCAAACACAGGCCTGAATGCTGACAAGCCTGATGCACTGACCAGTGCCAGACGATCCGAGGTTACAGCGGGGAAGCTGGTTTCGCTACTCGCCTGTAATTTTCCGTGTTCCATCTGAAAGAAAGGCCCTTTACCGATACCAACCAAGACACATTCTTCAGCTTGTACCTCATAACCACCACCCGATAAAGCGCCAACATTAAAGGCATAGTGACCTAGCTGCCCACTGCGCAAGCGGAACTCCAAACGGATACCAAAATGGTTAGGATGTCCGCTAGAACGTCGGCGCACATCGGGCAAACCACCGCGTTTGTTCAACGCATTATCAAGCGAGCCTATTAGCGCGTCGTGTACCAAATGCAGCGCGTCAAGAAAATTGCTTTTGCCCGCACCGTTAGTTCCTACAAGGTAAACCAATGGTGCCAGTCGCACATCGCATGTGGCAATGCTCTTATAGTTGCGCAACACCACGCGAGTCAGAAATACTGAAGTAGTCATAACGTGGAATTCCTCATAACTACAAACATCATGCCCTGTAGAATCTTCATGCTAATGTGCCTTACACGGGGTTTTTGAGCATACAGCTTATATTCTAACAGACGATGGTTGTGGGGCGACCATTGAGGATCTCGACCAAAAGAAGACCTGCCACGCTTGATGCAGGAAAATAGCGGTAGCAATTTTCAGACGTTAAGGCTCATCATTTGTAGTAAGCGGCTTGACCTCGGCTTTTACCGTTACTTTCTTCTTGTGCTTATCACTAAACTGCAAGGTAAAGGTAAGCGGAACAAGGTCGCCGACCTTGAGTGGATTTTTCAACCCCATCAGCATCAGGTGATTGCCGCCGGAGCCCAGAACAACCTCTTGTTTGGCGGGTAAGGGCAACTTTTCCAGTGTGCGCATTTTCATCATGCCATTCTCATGACTCATGCTGTGTATCTCGGCGTTGTCGGCGAGCGGGCTGGTCACCGCAATGATCTGCGTGCTACGTTGACTGGTGATGTGCAGGTAAACCGCTGCACTGTCTTGCCCGGGCGCAGTAGCGCGTGCCCACGCACCACTGATGGCCACTTCTGCTGCCCATGCTGGTGTTGCACTTAATAATGCGATGATCAGAATGGCGTAGCGCATGGGATTCCTTGATTTAAAATTTAAAGAAGGGGCAAGATACATTAACCAGGCACGGCCAAGCAAGCACTCCCACAACCCCTATTTCCATAGTCTGTCTTTCCATAGCTCCGCGCAGTCACTCCGATTATAATCGCCCCTTTTCTTATTTGGCTGCAATTATGAAGGTCTGCGTATTATCCCTGCTGGCTATGCTATTACCCTTGTTGGCCCAGGCTCAACAAATTTCCGCTACGTCCGAGCCGGTGCTAGCGGCCAAATCCTATGTCTTGTATGACTACAGCAGCAATCAGATTCTAGTCGAGCATAATGGCGAAGAACGCATGGAGCCTGCCTCGCTGACCAAGCTGATGACGGCGTATCTGACCTTTAATGCGCTCAAGCTGAACCAGCTTGCGCTGGCCCAGTCCACCTTTCCTACAGAAGAGGCGTTGCGCGCTCAAGGGCAGGAATTGCGCATGTTTCTGGACCCCAGCAAGTCGGTCACCATAGGTGAGCTACTGCGCGGCCTCATGGTGCAATCAGGCAACGATGCGGCGCGCGTGCTGGCCACGGTTGTTGCGGGCAATGAGGCTGATTTTGCTGAATTGATGAACAAGGAAGCACAGCGCTTGAACATGAAAAATACGCATTTCGTCAACGCCACCGGTGTGCCACATGCACAACACTACAGCACTGCCCGTGATCTGGTATTGCTGGCCACGGCTATCGTGCGTGATTTTCCTGAACACTATGCGCTCTATGGTATGCGTATCTACCAGTACAATAATGTCAGCCAGTCCAACCGCAACCGGCTGCTGTGGATGGACCCTTTTGTAGATGGCATGGGAACGGGATACAGTGAGCGTACAGGTTTTAGCTTGGTAGCTTCGGCCCAGCGTGACCAGCGCCGGCTAATTTCAGTGGTGCTGGGTGCGCCATCAGATAATCTGCGCGCTACCGAAAGCCAGAAATTACTGAATTATGGTTTCCAGAATTTTGAAGCGAGACGTTTGTACCAGAAGAATCAAGCGGTGGCCAGCATACGCTTGTGGAAAGGAACGGAGAATAAAGTGCCCGTGGGCTTCCGCAATGATCTGCTCCTGACTATTCCGAAAGGACAAATGGCCCAATTGAAAGCCACCATGGAAACACAACAGCCGCTGTTCGCCCCCATTAGTGGCGGACAAAAAATCAGTGTGCTGAAGCTGAACCTCAACGGCAAGCCTTATGCCGAGTTTCCGCTAGTGGCGCTGGATGCTGTGCCACTGGCTAATGTGTTTTCCCGTGGATGGGATAGCATACGTTTGCTTTTTCAATAATGCCCCCATTTACCATCATATAAGGAATGCTATGACTGTTTATCTGAACGGGCAATTTATGCCCATAACAGAAGCCAGAATTCCGGTGCTGGATCGCGGTTTCATTTTTGGCGATGGGGTATATGAAGTAATTCCAGTGTATTCACGCCGTCCTTTTCGGCTGCTGGATCATCTCAAGCGTTTACAACATAGCCTGGATGGTATACGTCTGCAAAATCCGCATAGTGATGCAGAGTGGGCGCAGCTTATTCAGGAACTGGTTACGCGCAACGAAGCAGAGGACCAATACCTGTATCTGCACATTACGCGCGGCGTGGCCAAACGCGATCATGCATTCCCCAAAAATGCTGTCCCCACTATATTCATGATGAGTAACCCGCTGCTCACGCCACCTGCTGCCTTGCTGGCCAGCGGGGTAAGTGCAGTCAGCGCGGTGGATAATCGCTGGCTACGCTGTGATATCAAGGCCATTGCGTTGCTGCCCAATGTGTTGTTGCGCCAGATTGCAGTAGATGCGGGAGCGGCAGAAACCATTTTGATCCGCGATGACAGCTTTATGACCGAAGGGGCAGCCAGCAATATTTTCGTGGTGAAGAATGGTGTTTTACTGGCACCCCCCAAAAATCATCTGATGCTGCCCGGTATTACTTATGATGTGGTGCTGGAAATTGCCCAGGCTGCGGGTATCCCGCAGGAGGTCCGTAAAATTGCGGCAAGCGAAGTATTTAATGCAGACGAGCTGCTACTCACCTCGTCCACCAAGGAAGTGCTGGCCATTACCACACTGGATGGTAAAGCCGTAGACAATGGCAAACCTGGAAAAATGTTCATGCAGCTGCATCAGCTCTATCAAGACTACAAGCGCGACGTGATGCGGAAAACTTAAACGATGGCACTAGAAGAATCTCTGATTGAATACCCCTGTGATTTCCCGATCAAGATCATGGGAAAGTCACAGCCGGGTTTTGCGCAAGCGATAGTGGAAGTGGTGTTGCATCACGATCCTGTTTTCGATCCTGCCAGCATGGAAATGCGCAGCAGCAAGGCAGCGCACTATCTCAGCCTGACTTGTACGGTGCGCGCCACTTCGCGGGAACAACTGGATGCGTTGTATCAAGACCTGTGTGATCATCCCATGGTGGTGATGGTGTTATGAGGAGCGAGGAGCGAGGAGCGAGGAGCGAGAATGGAGCGGGTTTGCATCCATATCCTCAATCCTCGATCCTCGATCCTGCCATTCACACTTTAGGCCTGGTCGAATATCAGGCGACCTGGGATGCGATGAAACAATTCACCAGCGCGCGCACCGTGGAAACCCGCGATGAAATCTGGTTGTTGCAACACCCGTCGGTTTATACGCAAGGCCTGGCGGGTAAGCCGGAGCATCTGCTGCAAGCGAGTGCTATTCCAGTCGTAAAAATAGACCGCGGTGGACAGCTTACCTATCATGGCCCCGGCCAGATTATTGCTTACCTGCTGCTGGACTTGCGCCGCTGGAAACTCAATGTGCGCCAACTGGTGCGGCTGATGGAGCAGTCCGTGATAAACTTGCTGGCACAATATGACGTAGCGGCACAAGGACGCGAGGCTGCGCCGGGTGTATATGTGGGAGATGCAAAAATCGCCGCACTGGGCCTGAAAATCTGTAATGGTTATTGCTACCATGGCTTGGCGTTGAATGTGGATATGGATCTTTCCCCGTTCGAGAATATCAATCCCTGCGGCTTTGCCGGGCTACAG